>CALPQA020000161.1 GCA_943325595.2 Auritidibacter sp. Marseille-P8566 | reverse complement strand
CAGCCGATTCTGGATTAACAGTAACTTACATTAGTTCTAATACCGCTGTTGCATCAGTTTCAGGAAATGTTGTAACCATTACTGGAGCAGGTTCTACAAATATTACTGCTTCACAGTCAGGGAGTTCAAGTTATAATGCTGCAGTAGATGTGGTTCAAGGCTTAACTGTGAATCAAAAAACTTTGACTATTCCGGATGCTTCTGCTTTATCCAGAGTTTATAATGGATTATTAACTACCAATATTACTGGAACTCTAACTGGAGTTGTGCCTGCTGATGCTGGTTTGGTTACTTTAGATGGAGTACTAAAAGGAACTTTCGCAGATGCCAATGTTGCTAATGGAATAGGCGTAACTTCAAACTGTGCTTTGTCAGGAACTAGAGCAGGAAATTATTTGTTAACTCAACCAACTGGTCTAACTGCAGATATTACTTCAGCAAGTCAAGCAATTACTTTTGCAACCACATCAAGAAATTATAAAAGTTTTACCGCTTATACTCCTAATGCAACTTCGGCAACTTCAGTAACCAATCCTATTACTTTTACTAGTTCAAATCCCGCTGTAGCAATTATTATTGGGGGTCAAATTCAATACGTAGGTATTGGAGTTACAACAATAACAGCTTCTCAAGCTGCAAGTACGAATTATAGTGCTACTTCTGCTAATCAAACTCTTAATGTGATGCCAACACCATTGGCAGCATGGAATTTTTGGACTTCTGCAAGTACTTCACAAGCTACAAAGCAAGCTTATTTTTTTAATTCAGATTTGGTTACAACTTCTTCAGCAAACTTTATCACTCGTGGCGCTGGAGCTGCAGCAAGTGGAGGGACAAGTGCTTTTAGAACAACTAATTTTCCCGTTACTACTTCAACACCTACTAATTTAGCCGTTGCCAGTAATACAGTTTATTTCCAAACTACAATTCAAGCAAGCGCTAATAAACAAGTATCACTTTCAACTATAGATGCAAATTTTTATGATGCGGGAGGGTTTAGTGCTGCTCCAGGTGCCTCTTCACAATTTGGTTATAGTTTAGATGGGGGAACAACCATAGTGCCAATAACAGCATTACCAGTAGTTTCCAGTTCATTGACAATGACACAACTTGATTTGTCTGGCATAGCAGCATTGCAAAATGTCCCTTCAGGAACAACAATTATTTTGCGATATTATGCAAGTGGACAAGCAGTAAATAAGGGTTGGGGTTTTGGATCACCTTATGTAACAACTCCGGCTGCTACTGCTGGCGTACCAGGAACCGATGGTTTGGTAATTGGAGGTGTTGTGACGGATTTACCTACAACTTGGAATGGAACTGCTTGGTCTAACATTACCGGACCAGACAGTACAATTGAAGCAATCATTGCAGGAAACTATAACAGCACTACAAATGGCGCATTTTCTGCCAAAAAACTTACCGTAAATTCTGGAACTTTAACGGTTACTTCAGGAACTACTTTAACAGTACAAAATGAAGTAATAAATAGTGGTGGAAGCATCGTTATTGAAAACAACGCGAATCTAATTCAAGTAAATAATACTACCAATTCAGGAAATGCAATTGTGAATCGCAATAGTAGTGCCTTGTCTCGTTTGGATTATACTTTATGGTCTTCGCCAGTGGCAAGTCAAAATTTATTAAATTTTTCACCATTAACTGTTGCTACACGATTTTATACTTACGATACTAGCGCTGGTACAAATGGATTGTATAGTGCAATTGCAAGTCCATCAACAACTAATTTCACACCAGGAGCTGGATATTTAATCCGTATGCCAGATAATGCAGCAGCGACTCCAACAACTCAAGTATATAATGGACAATTTACAGGGGTTCTTAATAATGGGAATGTTCCTTTTACAATGACAGATGGTGGGCTAGGAAAACGTTATAACTTAGTTGGGAATCCTTATCCGTCTCCAATTACGATGTCTTCATTTGTAACAGATAATGCCAATATTACTGGAACTTTATATTTCTGGAGAAAAACCAATGGCGTTGGAACAGCATATTGTACATGGGCTGGTGGAACATTCGTAACGAATAGTAACGCACAATCGGCGAATCCTAACGGGGTAATCCAAACAGGTCAAGGATTTTTCGTAGAAGGAAATGGAAATGGTACTGCTATTTTATTTAAAAATACGCAAAGAGTAGCCAATACCGCTGGACAATTTTTCAGAACTTCTGATGTTGTTGAAAATAACAGAATTTGGTTGAATGCTACAAATTCAGCGGGTGCCTTTTCTCAAATGGCTGTGGGTTATATGACTGGCGCAACCCAAGGAATAGATGCTTTTGATGGTAAATACATTAATGATAGTGCCGTTGCATTGACTTCCAATATCAATAATGTAGAATATACTATTCAAGGACGTGCTTTGCCATTTGTTCCTTCTGATGTCGTTCCATTAAATTTTAAAACGACTACTGCTGGTGACTATACTATTGCTATTGACCACGTAGATGGATTGTTTGCCACAGGACAAGATGTTTTTCTTGTTGATAATGTTACTGGTTCGGCAACTAATTTGAGAACTAATGCTTACACATTTACAGCAGCTGCTGGAGTGAATAATTCAAGATTGACTTTAACGTTCCAAGGTGCATTAAATACAAATGGATTGTCATTTAATGATAACAATGTAAAAGTGTATAAAAACTCTGGAACTTTATATGTAAACTCTGGTGCTGTTGTTATGAAAAACGTTAAGGTTTTTGACATACAAGGGCGATTATTAGCAGAACAAAAAGGGGTGAATGCAACTTCAACTGTCTTTAAGGATTTGAGAGTAAGCCAACAAGTTTTGATTGTTCAAGTAACTTCTGAGGATAATATAGTAGTCAATAAAAAAGTAGTTAATTAGAAATAAGACAACGAAATTTTAAATTTAAAAAATATCAAAATGAAAAATAAAGTAGTAAAATATTATATAGCCGCTGTTTACTTTTGTTCTACTGTCGTATTACATGCTCAATCACCAACTGCAGAAGATCTTTTAGGAACTGGAAATTTAGAGGGAGATGACGCTTCTACTCCAATAAACAATTATTTAGTTTTTTTAGCAATTGTTGGAATACTTCTTGTCTTTATGAAGTTTAGAGCGATTCAATCAAGAGTAAAAGGTTAATGCGCTAATAATAGCGATTTATAAAAACATAAAGCCCTGTTTCAAAATTGGAACAGGGCTTTGTTATTAAATAAGGTTTATAATAGAATTCAAAAGAGTAACTGAAACCTATTTATTCAAATTCGGATGTAAAGAACAACTTCACATTTGGAAATTTATTTTGAGTCATTTGAATTGTAAAATCAGAATCGGCTAAAAAGACCAATTGATTGTATTTGTCATGAGCCAAAAACTTCTGTTTTATTCTTCGGAATTCTTTAAACTCTTCACTTTTAGGGTCGTTAGGTTTTACCCAACATGCTTTGTGTACAGGGAAATTTTCATAAGAACATTTTGCACCATATTCGTGTTCCAAACGGTACTGAATTACTTCATATTGTAAAGCACCAACGGTTCCTATAATTTTTCTGTTATTCAATTCTAATGTAAATAATTGCGCCACACCTTCGTCCATCAACTGGTCAATTCCTTTGTCCAATTGTTTTGCTTTCATCGGATCGGCATTGTTGATATACCTGAAATGCTCTGGTGAGAAACTCGGAATTCCCTTGAAACTCATAATTTCTCCCTCAGTCAAAGTATCTCCAATTTTGAAATTTCCGGTATCGTGCAAGCCTACAATATCACCTGGATAGGAAATGTCTACGATTTCTTTTTTCTCTGCAAAAAACGCATTGGGACTTGAAAATTTTAAATTTTTCTTTTGACGAACATGGTAATAAGGTTTGTTCCTTTCAAATGTTCCTGAAACAATTTTAATAAAGGCCAAACGATCTCGGTGTTTGGGATCCATATTAGCATGAATTTTAAAAACAAAACCCGACATTTTTTCTTCCTTTGGATCTACCAATCTCGTTTCAGAATCTTTAGGTCTTGGAGATGGAGCAATTTCAACAAAACAATCCAATAATTCGCGCACTCCAAAATTATTCAATGCCGAACCAAAAAATACAGGTTGTAATTTTCCTTCTAAATAATCTTCGCGGTTAAATTTAGGATATACTTCATCAATCAATTCCAATTCTTCTCGAAGTTTGTCGGCAGGTTTTTGACCTATTATTTTTTCTAATTCAGGGTTTTTTACATCCGAAAAAGCAATTGTTTCTTCAATATTTTTTCGACTATCACCACTAAATAAGTTGATGTTTTGTTCCCAAAGGTTATAAATTCCTTGAAAATCATATCCCATTCCAATTGGAAAACTTAAAGGAGTTACCGTCAAACCCAATTTTTGTTCCACTTCGTCCATTAAATCAAAGGCGTCTTTACCTTCTCGGTCTAATTTATTTATAAAAACAATAATTGGAATGTTACGCAATCTACATACAGAAACCAATTTCTCGGTTTGTTCCTCGACTCCTTTGGCAACGTCAATCACAACAATAACACTATCTACAGCGGTTAAGGTTCTAAAAGTGTCTTCGGCAAAATCCTTGTGACCTGGCGTGTCCAGAATGTTAATTTTCTTTTCTTTATAATTAAATGCCAATACCGAAGTAGAAACTGAGATTCCTCTTTGACGCTCAATTTCCATAAAATCGGAAGTAGCTCCTTTTTTAATTTTATTGTTTTTAACGGCTCCTGCTTCTTGAATTGCACCACCAAAAAGTAATAGTTTTTCAGTTAAGGTCGTTTTTCCAGCATCGGGATGCGATATAATTCCGAAAGTTCTACGTCTTTCAATTTCTTGTAAAAAGCTCATATGTTTTGTAAATGGACTGCAAAAATACTATTTATTCAACAAATAATTTGATATCAGTGGAAAGAGAATGTGAATTATAATTTTTATGTTAATAAATTTTTGTTAATAGTAACTGCTATAGTTGTATAATGTAATTGAATTGTTATTTTTGTGAGTTGCAATTTATGCTTTTCAATAACCGCAATATTTATTTAATAAATTAGTATATAAAATGAAAATGAAACAATTATTTTTTGGACTTCTACTTTCTCTTAATTTAATCGGATTTGCTCAAAATAGCCCGAAAGAAGTCTTATTCACAATTGATAATAAATCGTATTATACGGATGAATTTTCAAGAGTTTACAATAAAAATCTAGATTTGGTAAAAGATGAATCTCAGAAAGATTTGAATCAATATTTGGATTTATTTATTGGATACAAACTTAAAATTAATAAAGCCTATAAATTAGGTTTACAAGATGGACAACAATACCAAGCCGAATTAAAATCCTATAGAACACAGCTTTCAAAAAATTATACTTCAGATTCTAAAGTTACCAAAGAACTTATCGAAGAAGCATACCAACGTTCTTTAAAAGAAATAAAAGCGTCTCATATACTAATTTTGGCAGATGAAAACGCCTCTCCTGAAGATACGTTAAAAGCATATAATAAAGCATTTGATATTTACAAAAAAGCAATAACAGGTGAAGAT
>CALPQA020000160.1 GCA_943325595.2 Auritidibacter sp. Marseille-P8566 | reverse complement strand
GGCTAATAATAATCTTTCTGTAGTCAAATCGCCTCCAACAGCCAGAATTCCTTCATAACTAGCATTTTGAACTGGCGGAAAATAAAGGGCTTCTGAGAGTAAGTGCATTTTAGGTGAGAATATTAATAATATATTAATTTAAATAAAATAAATTTAAACAAATTTAACAATATCTTTATCAAAAAAATTTAAATGGTGAAATTAGTATCGCTTTTTGCTCTTTTATTATTTACTCAATATGCTACAAGTCAAATCAAAGATTCGATAAATAATAAAACGTCCCTCCAAAGTTATACCAGTACAAATGGTGAAATCTACACTTACAAAAAACCGAAATTTTTTGATATGATTGCTCGGGTTCCTAAAGATATTTATGGAACTGTAAACGACTTTGGGAAAACGAATAATTTAATTGCTTTAGGTGGAGCAACAGTTTTAACAGTCGCGTTACTCCCAGCAGACCAATATTTATTGGACAATTCAAGACTAATAGGGGAAGACGTTGGTTTAAAAGATGTGGCTCGTTACAAAAATTTTGGTCCATTAAGTAATATTCCACCTAATATGACTTCTGCAATTTACCTTATAGGGAATGGGACAACTCCCATTTTATTGAGCATGGGATTTGCAACTTTTGGTTTAATAAACAACGATTATCGCTCCTTAAATACTGCAACTGGACTTGTAGAAACCTTGGCGGTTTCGGGAGTTTTTAGTCAAACTATCAAAAGAATTACAGGACGACAAAGCCCTGAACCCGCAATTAGAGATGGGAATCCTGGAGGAGACTGGAATCCATTTCCGAGTTTTAGCGCCTTCTCGAAGAAAACACCGCAATATGATGCCATGCCGTCGGGACATTTAATGACCGCAACCGCAGCTTTAACGCTTATTATTGAGAATTATCCAGATAAAAAATGGATAAAACCACTTGGTTATAGTTTAATAGGAATTTTAGGATTTGAAATGGTTCAAGCTAATGTTCACTGGTATTCTGACTATCCTATTGCACTAGTTATGGGATATATTATTGGGAAAAATATCGCAAAAAGTAAAATAACGAAAAGCAATTCACCACTTGAATCTCCAAAAAAATACGCCTTTAATATTAACGCTTCCCGAAGATTAGGTTTCAATTTAGTTGGAGCTACTATTACTTTTTAAGTCATGAAAAGAAAACTTTTAATTGCGCTTACTATTTTATTTATCCAACAAGGAAACGCACAGCAAAGTGACACAATTAATTCTGTATCTAAAGAAGATAAACTGTCTTATAAGCATTTTATAATTCCAGCAGCGTTAATTTCGAGCGGACTACTACTCAAAGACCTGAAGGTAAATGACAACTTACAAGGAGATATTAGAAAAATTTTAGGAACTGATTTTCACACTAAAGTCGACAATTATCTTCAATTTGAACCAATTCTTCAAATCTATGGAGGTCGTTATTTGGGCTTAAAACCAAAGCATGATTTTCTGCATCAAACAATTAATATTGCGATTTCAAATGCAATTATGGGAGGAGTAGTTCAAACAATGAAACACACTTTTAAAGAGGAACGACCTGACGGAAGCGACCAATTTAGTTTCCCCTCAGGACATACTGCAACCGCTTTTACAAATGCGGCTGTTTTATTTTATGAATACAAAGATGCCAATATTTGGTATGCGAGTAGCGGGTTTCTATTCGCAACAACAACTGGATTTCTAAGAATTGCAAACAACAAACATTACACTTCAGATGTTCTTGCAGGTGCAGGAATTGGAACCGCCATTGGACTTGCAGTTTCCTATTGGAGTCCATTCAAATCGGTTACTTTTGGAAAAAACAAAACCCATGCCTTCATTTATCCACAAATTGGAGGAAATTATGGCATAGGTCTATTAATTAAAAATTGAGTTTAAAGAATCTTTAAAACCAATTTAAATGTTTTTTAGAAAGGCAAATCGTCGTGATCTTCTTCTTTAAAAGTTTCTGCTGGTGCAAATGCTGCCGCTGCTGGCATTGGTGGTGCTTGAGTTGGTGCTTCTGAAGCCAATCTTTCAACTCTCCAACCTTGAATTGCATTGAAATATTTTGTCACACCTTGAGGATCTACCCATTCGCGACCTCTTAAGTTGATTGATACTTTTACCGCTTCTCCAACATGAAAACTGTTTAATAAGTCACATTTGTCTTGAACGAATTCAACTAAAATGTGTTGTGGATATTGTTCGTCAGTTGTAACAACTAATTCTCTTTTTAGGAAACTTCCGCTTCCAACATTTTTTGCTTCCCCAAGCATTTTGATTTTTCCTGATACTTCCATCTTAACTATTTTTTATTATTATTGTATTTAAATTCCCTTTGCTAGCAATACTTTCCAAGCTGAAGCAACTTCATTTTTATCCAAATATTCCTTGGCTTTTTGGTGTTGTTTCAAAATATCATCTGCACTTAAAACTCCTTTTACTGCAAAGTTTTGTTTTACAAATATATCAATTTCTTCTGTTGTAGGCAATGCTTCTATATTCCCTAATTTCCCCAAATCATTTCCATCAAAAACGGGACTTTCTTTAATAAAAACTGGAATCTGATCTACTCCAATGCCTAAAGTTGATACTGGTTTGGCCACTTCAAATAATCCTTGATTGGCTCGTGAATACCAATTGCCGCCCATTCTTGAAACCAAATCTATTTTTACGGGGTCAATTATTCCATTTTCATCTAAAATAGCTTCATTAATATGAATTTTTACTACTTCACAAATTACCAAGTTTCCTGCACCACCTTCTGATCCTAAACTTATAATTTCATTGACTTTGCATTCAAATTGAACTGGAGCTTCGGCTACGCGATAGGGCTTTACAATGTCTGAAGGAAGCGCTGTGAATCCCGCTTTTAAAAACTCATTTACACCCTCCGCATATTCTGTGCTTGACAAAGACATTTGTTGTACCATGTCAAAATTCACAACATTAATAACCACTTGGCGTGTATCTTCGGCATTAATCAGCGTGTGTTTTATGGTATTGTCACGAACGCGTCTTGCTGGTGAAAAAATCAGAATTGGAGGATTTGAACTGAACACATTAAAAAAACTAAACGGAGATAAATTTGGATTGCCATTTATATCTACTGTGCTAGCAAAAGCAATCGGTCGTGGACCTACAGCACTTTGCAAATACCCTTGTAATTTAACTGCCGAGATGTCTTTTGGTTCGATACTAATCATAAAATTCAATTTGAACAAATGTAATAAAATGGATTAAGAAATTCAGATTTTGTGATTGCATTATTTTGTTTAAAAAAGCAAAAACCTACTTCTGCTAATCAAAACAGGAATATTTTATTATATTTATGCTGAATTATAATTATTCAGTTATAAATTTACAAAAAAGAAATTTATGCAGTTTTCTGACAAAAGAAATACAACGCGGTGGGCGATTATTTTTTTCTCCTTCATTATCATCACAATTATTCTTTGGAATACCTATATCTTTTTTCAAATTTTCAAAAATGAAGAGCGCCTAAAGATGGAACTTTTGGCAACAGCTCAAAAAACATTAATAAACGCTGATGAGCATACTGAATTGGATTTGCCATTGAAAATCTTCAGTAATAACACCACAATTCCAATTATTGTTACTGAAAAAGACAGCATCATTAACACGATAAATATTGAAGATGCCATAATAAATAACGAACAAAAATCGAAAAGTCTTTTATCAAAATTAAAAAAAGAGAATGAACCTATTGTAATTGAATATGTTCCTGGAAAATTTCAATATTTATATTATGGGAATTCTTCCTTAATAAACAAATTAAAATATTATCCCATTGCGTTATTGCTAATTATTGTGCTGTTCGGAATGTTAGTTTACAACTTTTACCGAAGTACAAAAATGGCTACCGAAAACAAACTTTGGGCTGGAATGGCTAAGGAAACAGCGCATCAAATTGGAACTCCCCTATCGTCACTTATTGGTTGGCTCGAAATTTTGAAAGCCGAAAACATTGATGAAACAACAGTGTTAGAAATTGAAAAAGACATTCTTCGCTTGCAAAACATAACCGATAGATTTTCTAAAATTGGTTCTGAGCCTGTTTTAGAAACTAAAGACATTATTGCCGAAACAACGCTTTCATTATCCTATTTGCAATCTCGTTTTTCAAAGCAAGTCGTTTTTTCATACAAAGCGCCTGATTTTCCAATTTTGGTTTCCCTAAATCCTATATTATTCAGCTGGACAATTGAAAACTTAATGAAAAATGCCATTGATGCTATGAGGGGCCGAGGAAAATTGGATGTCGTAATTGAAATGGAAGGAGAATTTGTGAAAATAAATGTAACCGATACTGGAAAGGGAATACAAAAAAGTCAATTTAAAAGTATTTTTGAGCCTGGATTTACAACTAAAAAAAGAGGCTGGGGATTAGGACTTTCGCTAACAAAACGGATTGTTGAGGAATACCATAATGGCAAAATAAAAGTCTTGCATTCTGAAATCAACAAAGGAACTACAATGCAAATTAGTTTTAGAAAGGTGCTTTAAATTATAGCTTTTTCTTGCTTTTTCTGAGCTTACTTTTTTTATACAAAACAGCTTTTTCACCGTTCCATTTATAAATTTCTTCACCTTCTGTGACGTTATAAATACCTTTAGTTTCTTCTATTAATTCGGCCTCTTCCATTTTTTTAATAATCAAATCTGGTTTTCCGCCTTTTTCCGTTGGAAACACAAACTCTTCAGAATGGTAGTAAACATCAGCATCTCCAACATTCATTTTTTCAGGCAAAAGCAATAGTTTATCGCCATTCCAACCAAAATAATAATACAATGTTGGTACGCCGCAAGCTTCTCCACTAAAGGAAATTCTATAAATATTAAATAATTTCGATAATCCTAAACTTCCAATAGTCTTATTTTCAAAATAGGAACTTTCTGATAGATATTTTTGGATTGTATTTTGATTCAGTAATTGATTTTCCTTGTCTAAAATTTTTGCGGAAATTGAAAATTTTTGATTGTAATACTCTTCAGATTTTATTTTTTCAATTTTATCAATTGTGGTCAAATAAGTTAAAGACCCATTTTTGACATAATTCAACGCCAACAATCCCTTCCAAACACAACCAAATTTAGTCTCTCCAGCTTTATTTCTATATTCTATTTCAACCCAAGAAACATTAATTCCTTTTAATTTATATAGCGCTTCTGATGTTTTTTTTACAATTACTTCACTTCCTAATTGTAAAGAATCCAAAATTACAGAATTTATATTGGGGCTTTTACGAACGTAGCAGCTTGGAAAACCGACAATAGCTTTACTATTATCTTGAAAATTCCAATAGTAGTTATGGGAGTATTCATCCTGAGAATAGGAAAGTGTTACAAACAACATAAATAAAACAAAAAATAATTTTTTCATGTGCTTTTACAATAAATTTGAGCCTTAAATAGTACTTAGAAATTCTCTTGAATTTTCTTAGCCAACGCTTCAAATTCTTCTTTGGTCAAACTTACTTTATTATGAAATCGAATTTCGTCCATTGCATTAAGTGGAATCAAATG
>CALPQA020000159.1 GCA_943325595.2 Auritidibacter sp. Marseille-P8566 | reverse complement strand
TGTTGAAGTGGCAATAGTTTCAGTGTATTCTGGTAAGTTTTGTTTGATAGTTTCAGGATTGATACTAACCAAAAAATGGTATGCTTCAATGATTTTTTTGCTGTTTTCTTCAGCTTGTTGCAAACCAGCATCATCACCTTGAAATTTATCAGGATGTGCTTCTTTCATCGCATTACGATAGATGGTTTTTAAATCTTTTAGTTCTGCAGTTTTATCTACATTTAATAACTTTCTGTATTCAACTATTTTTTTCATAAAAGGTATAACTCATTGTGATTTATAAAGAAATCATTTTTTTAAGATTCCATAAATCGACAAATTTTCTGCAAAGGTACATTATAAAAAAACAATTCCAATTTTTTTTTGATAAATCAAGAAATTGGGTTGAATCTCTTTTTAAAATTTGTAAGATTTTTATTTTAACTTTAATTAAAGCAATGCAGTTTATCGATGAAATTTGAATAAAGAAGCAATATATTCTAAATTAGGGTATAATTCTAAATAAATTATTATAAATGAAAATTTTCAAAGCAATTGGATTTTTGATTCTTTTCTTGGCAATGTCTTGCACATCAAAAGAGTCAGAAAGCAGTCAAATAAATTCTATAGTAATTACGAAGTACGATTACAATCAAAACGAATTAGATTTGGCTAAGCTAATAAATGAACATAGGAAAAGTATCGGACTAAATGATTTAGAATTGAACAATCATCTTTCCTACAAATCAGAAGAACATAATCTATATATGATAGACAATGACGTTGTAAATCATGCCTATTTTCAAGATCGATTGGAAAATATTACCAATGTTCTAGGAGCAGTAAAAGTAGATGAAATCGTAGCCTATAACTATATTTTGCCTGAAGGGGCTTTAACTGCATGGCTTGTAAGTCCAAGTCATAAAGCTGCAATTGAGGGTGATTTTACGAATTTTGGAATGGCAATTAGTAAAAGTAATAAATCGGGTAAGAACTATTATACAGTGATTTTTATTAAAAAATAGAAAAAACAATAAGCCCATTTATAAACTAACAGACTTATTGTTGTTTACTAAATTATAAACCTTCAATGATAAATTCGCTCCTTCTATTAGCTTGATGTTCTTCTTCAGTGCAAGGCACATTATCGGCGCACTTGTTTACCAATTCACGCTCTCCATACCCTTTTGCAGTTAAACGACTTGCTACGATACTATTATTCACTAACCAAGCCATCGTCGATTGTGCTCTTTTTTCAGATAATTGATCATTATATTCAAAAGATGCCCTGCTATCAGTGTGGGAACGAATGTTGATTTTTATGGTAGGATTTTCAAGCAGTACATCCAATATTTTTTCTAATTCAAGAGCAGCGTCTTCCCTAATATTTGATTTGTCTAAATCAAAATAAATAATTTTAATTCCAAATGTTTTAGCCAAATCATCACCATTTTTAACCTCTTTAATATTTTTATCTAGTTGGATTGAAACTTCAGTTTTTCCAGAATTATTTGGGATTTCAATTCTTTTTTCAATTGTGTTGTAATCGGTTTGTTCGGCTCTAATATAATAATTGGTATCACAATTTACGTCAAAATAAAAGTATCCGTTTTTATCGGATGTACTGGTTTTTAAGACTTTAAAAGAATTGTTAAACAGAGATATTTTAGCGTTTATAATAATTGCTCCAGTTTCTAAATCGGTAACTACTCCAGATAGTTTTTGTTCGCAATTGAGTTGCCTAGTTTCTAAAAATTGATAAATATCATCAGAACCTTTTCCACCTTCTCTATTTGAAGTCAAAAAACCTCTTTTTGTTTTAGTATTTATTACAAAACCAAAATCATCATTAGGAGAATTGGCAGTTTCTCCAATATTTTTAACCTTAGAAAAAACACCATTTTCTATTTTTGAATAAAAAATATCTAACCCACCAAGACCAGGATGGCCGTCTGATGCAAAATACAATTCGTTATTTTCTGAGACAAATGGAAAAGTCTCTCTTCCTTCAGTATTAATTTTTGTTCCTAAATTTTCTGGAATTCCAAAACTTCCGTCTTCATCAATTTTACACTTGAAAATATCGGATTGTCCTAATGTACCGGGCATATCTGAAGCAAAATACAAAGTTTTTTCATCTGGACTTAACGCAGGATGTGCAACGCTATAATTGTTGCTGTCAAAAGGAAGTTCTTCAACATTACTCCACTCCTTATCAATTAATTTTGCTTTGTAAATTTTCAGTAAAGTGACTTTTTCTGAGTTTTTCCCTTTTTTTCCTTTTAGATAATTATTTTGAGTAAAATACATCGTTTGTCCATCTTTTGTAAAAACAGGGGAAGCTTCGTGAAAAGGAATTTTAATATTTTTCGCAAACATTTTGGGTGTTCCAAGGGTCGAGTCGGATGTCATTTCAGAACTATATATTTTAGTAAAATATTGATTGCTCCATTTGTGCTTTCTTTGAAATAAAAAACCAGTATCCCTAGCCGAGGTAAATACCAATTTGTTTCCGTAGAATGCACCACCATATTCGGAATATTTTGTGTTAATTCCAGCATCTTGAATTTTATAGCGACCTGAATTGGCTTTAATTTCGTCTAAGTAATTTCTGTTTTGAGCAAATAACTTTGCCCTTGAATCATTACCAGATTTTTGACTGAATTTAAGTAACATTTCATCTGCTTTTGCATATTGACCTGTAGCTTTTAACGTTTGTGCATATCTATAATAATATTCAGGATCGACATCTTGAGTCATGGAAAATAATTCGTCATACCATTTGGCCGCCTTTTCTAATTCAGCATTAAAATAATAGGAGTTTCCTAATTTTTGAAACATTTCTACAGATTTATAGCCTTTTGCCGCAATTCTTTCGTACGTTCTTATGGCATTGATATAGGCATATTGGTCGTATTTTTTATCCGCACTCTTTTCCGTGTTTATTTGCCCCAACACATTAAAAGTAAAGGTGCTTAAAATCATTATGTAAAGGATTATTTTCGTTTTCATATCGCTAATTTTTAAAAGAATCTAGGACTTATAATTTTATTGTATGTTTTTGATAGTTCAAAGCGCAAGAAAACCTCGTGAGAACCTGAATTATAATTTGCTAAATTGGTAGTTTCTTTGTCATAACCATAGCCAATAAAAATTCCCTCAGAAATTTGAAAGCCTACCATACCGCTTACTGCAGCACTCCATCTATAAGCTCCACCAATAACAAATTTTTTGTTGATTAAAAAGTTACCTGAAACATCCACTTGTAAAGGAGCACCAGTTACTAATTTTGTCAATACGGAGGGCTTAAATTTTAGATTATCGCTTATGTCAAAAACATGTCCCGCAATTAAATAGTAATTTATTCGTTCTTTGAACATTGAAACGGAGTTAGAATCAAATCTTTTTGACTCAATTAAATTCGGAATGGATAATCCTATATATGTTTTTTCCGAATGTAAATACAATCCACCACCAAAATTAGGGGTTAATGAATTGTCAAAATTTTGAAATTGAGGGTCATTCTGATTCACTGGATTCAATTTGGAAACATCTAAATTGAAAACATTAGCAGTCATTTTCAATCCAAAAGATAATCTAAAACTTTCGGAAGTTCTAATGGAATATGACACATCTGCCGAAATTGCATTTTCATTCGTGGGTCCAATTCGATCATTTAAAAAGGAAACTCCCAATCCAAAATTGCTACTGTTTAAAGGCGTGTTCATTGAAAATGAATTGGTAACTGGTGCACCATCTATTCCTATCCATTGTGTTCTGTGTAATGCAAACAAGCTCAAAAAACCTCTCGAACCAGCATACGCAGGATTAATGTTGATAGTGTTGTACATGTATTGTGTAAATTGTGCATCTTGTTGTGCCTGACTTACAATTGATGTTAACATCAAAACTAAAAATACTATTATTGATTTCATTTTTTTTATTTTTATTCCTTAGAATTAGTACTGTTTAGGACTGATGTTTTTTTTATCTGGAAAGATACAAATAGCCGTCTTTATTGTGTTTTTTTCCTTGATCGTCTGTGAAATTCAATATGTAATAATAAGTTCCGCTTGGTAATTCATCCGATTTTTTAATTGTTGTTCTGCCTTCAGAAATTCCCTTAAATGCAATATCGTTATTATTATATCCTTCAGTTTCGTATATCAGGACGCCCCAACGATTATAAATTGCTACCTTATTTGTTGGATAACAGGTTTTATTTTCTAAATTTTCAATTGTAAATATTTCATTCAGACCATCATTATTTGGCGAAAATGCATTGTGAACAACAATATTTCCACATGCCAAAACTAAACAATCGTCGTTTACATTCATCAAAATTTGAATTTTTCTTGGACAAAATAAATCGCTAATTTTATATTCAAAGGAATGCTCTCCAAGTAAAACTCCCAAAGGGGTAAAAATCCCATTTGTAATTGCCATTCCGGTATTTGAATCTGTCCATGTTCCGAGTCCTACAGAATTTATTGGAATTAAATCATTTAAATTTATTGCGGAAGCATCTCCGTTGCAAGCTTGTTCTTGTAATACTGTAAAACTATCTTGAATAGTGACATTAATTGTTTGAGTAAATATATGAGAATTTCCGCACAAATCAGATACATTCCAAGCTCTAATAATTGAATAGGAACTTGAAGTTTGATTTATTTGAACATCTGCTGACGGTAAAATTATGGTACCGACTCCAGAACAATTATCAATAAATTGTAAAATTGGTGTTGCTGGAATTCTGTCACAATTGACATTTAGTACTGCGTCAAATGAACCTACAATTGTTGGTGCTTCTGTGTCTGATACTGAAATTTCTTGAGATACTGATTTTGAATTTCCACATGAATCACTTGCTGTCCAAGTTCTTTTTAGGACATAACTTGAATTACAACTACCGTTTACCCTTGTTTCGATTAAGGTAATATTCGTAGTTCCACAATTGTCCTCTGCAGTTATTATCGGTAAAACTGGAATTGCATTACAGGATGCCGAGATATTTATTGGAATAGGCGATGTAAATGTAGGTGCGGTCGTATCAATTGTCCGAATTAAATTCTGCGTTACAGTCACAAAATTCCCACACGAATCAGTCACTTTATAGGTTCTAACGGTGGTTTCTGTGCAACCTGAAATAGTCGGTAAACTATCATTTACAAAAGAAACTAAAGGCGCAGAACAATTATCCGAGGCATCAGCAACTACCGAAACAGCAGGACTTGGAAAAGTTCCATTGCAACCCGAAATCGAAATATTTGCAGGATTCGAAGCTGTTGGCAGCGTCGAATCAATAGTCCGAATTAAATTCTGCGTTACATTTATGAAATTCCCGCATGCATCGGTCACTTTATAAGTTCGAATTGTGGTTTCGGTGCAACCAGAAACGATTGGTAAACTATCATTTACAAATGAAATTATAGGCGTAGAACAATTATCCGAGGCATCAGCAACTACCGAAACAGAAGGACTTGGAAAGGTTCCATTACAACCTAAAAGCGAAATATTTGTAGGATTGGAAGCCGTTGGCAAAGTGGTGTCTATAGTTCGAATTAAATTTTGCATTACGGTAAT
>CALPQA020000158.1 GCA_943325595.2 Auritidibacter sp. Marseille-P8566 | reverse complement strand
GCTATTTCCCGCTTTCCGTTACAATCCACGCTAAAAAGCGTGGGATTTTCACTGCAATCGGGGCTAAAAGATAAGATATGTCAAAAATATTAATTATAGAAGATGAAGCATCCATTCGAAGAGTATTAACTAAAATACTTTCTGAAGAAAATGACACGTACCAAGTAGAAGATGCCGAAGATGGATTGGCTGGTTTTGAGAAAATCAAAAGCAACGATTATGATTTGGTTTTGTGCGACATTAAAATGCCAAAAATGGACGGTGTTGAAGTACTTCAAGCCGTAAAAAAAATCAAACCTGAAATTCCAATTGTAATGATTTCTGGTCATGGAGATATGGAAACCGCCATTCAAACCATGCGTTTGGGAGCTTTTGATTACATTTCAAAACCACCCGATTTGAATCGATTATTGAATACAGTTCGAAACGCTTTAGATAAAAAACAACTCGTAGTCGAAAACAAAATTCTAAAGAAAATTGTCAGTAAAAACTACGAAATGATCGGAGAAAGTGAAGCAATTAATCATATTAAAGTGATGATTGAAAAAGTTGCTAAAACTGAAGCAAGAGTTTTAATAACAGGTCCTAATGGTACTGGAAAAGAATTGGTTGCGCATCAATTACACGAAAAAAGTGAACGCGCTAATTTTCCATTAATAGAAGTAAATTGTGCTGCAATTCCATCTGAATTAATTGAAAGCGAATTATTTGGTCATGTAAAAGGCGCCTTTACATCGGCAATAAAAGACCGTGCCGGAAAATTTGAAGCTGCTGATAAAGGAACTTTGTTTTTAGATGAAATTGGTGATATGAGTTTGTCGGCACAAGCCAAAGTTTTGCGTGCTTTGCAAGAAAATATGATTACAAGAGTTGGTGCCGACAAAGACATCAAAGTCGATGTCCGCGTTATTGCAGCAACCAATAAAGATTTAAAAAAGGAAATAGAAGAAGGACGTTTCAGAGAAGATTTATACCATCGTTTGGCTGTTATTTTGATAAAAGTTCCTGGCTTAAACGAAAGACGAGAAGATATTCCTTTGTTAATAGAGCATTTTACGGACAAAATTGCTGCCGAACAAGGAATTGCCCCAAAGACATTCTCTAAAAAAGCAATTCATTTATTACAAGAATACGATTGGACAGGCAATATTCGAGAATTGAGAAACGTAGTTGAACGCCTGATTATTCTTGGTGGCAACGAGATTTCTGAAAATGATGTGCAATTATTTGCAAGTAAATAATAAAAATTATATGATTTTAAGATTTAAAAATTGTAGGATTTCATTCCTTCAATTTTTATTTTTTCAATCTTTCAATTAAAACAAATGAAATTAAAAAAATTAAACGAAAAATTACAAGAATCCCTTATTGAATTGGGTTTAACTGAAGCAAATGAGCTCCAACAAGAAACATTTTCAACTTTGAAGAGTGGTGCTGATTGCTTGGTTATTTCTCCTAAAGGAAGTGGTAAATCAACTACAATTGTGCTAAATGTGATTCAGCAATTAGTTTGCGAAGGTGAAGAATCGCCCCGGGCATTAATAATTGTTGAAGACAAAGCTAAAGTATTAGCAATGGAAGAACTTTTCGAACAACTAGGAAGCAAAACCGATTTGCGAGTATATGGTATTCACGATAAAGGAGATATGGAATATGATAAGAATTATATTTCAACAGGAATCGACGTTTTAATAGGAACGCCAAATCGTTTAGATGTTATGTTTTCAACTGCTGGATATAATGTAAACCGTTTAAAAATGTTCATTATAGATGACGCTGATGCCATTCTGAAATTACGCCACGAAACAAAAATAATGCGAATTTCAAATAGTATCACAAGAACACAAAGGTTAGTTTTTTCGGAACAAATCACAGAAAGAATCGAAATTTTGGTCGAAAAAATGCTAACAGAACCGTATCTTTTTGAAATAGAATAATGGTAATTTTATTTTGAAACAATTGGATTTTCTAGTCACGGTTTCCCTTGTCTCTGTATTGTTGCAATAATTTTTTATTGAATGCCTCTTCTGCTTTTCTAAGTTTTAATATTTTTACAGGGCTGATAACTCCTTTTAAATTAGTCACTAGTTTTTTACGCAATTGGAATAATTCTTCATCGGTATTTTCCATTTGAATCAAAAGGACATTAGCTTCTTTATCTGACATTTTGTTCAACGCTTCGTCGTCCATTCTTTTTAGATACGCTGTTGATTTTTCATGTTTTAATTCAAATTGCTTGTTTTCAAATGCATTATAAACAGGCCAAAACTTCTCGGCTTCATTTGCCGTTAAAGATAATTTAGTAGTAATGAATGCCACTTTTAGGGCAAATATTTGTTCTTTTTTCTCTAACATTTTTTTACCTTGAGCATGAAAACTTAAGGAAATTAACAATAAAAATACGGGTAGGATGTTTCTAAATTTCATTTTATTAAATTTATTCGGTTAAATAACTTTCTATATCAGCAGAATTAGTAAGTGTCTCTTCTAAGTTTTTGTCTTCTAGGTTTAAATTAATCTTTATTTTTTCAATATCATTTTTATCTAATAAGTTAACAAAATCATATTGATTGATATCGGATTGGCTGGTTATATAATTTTCTAATACGACAGTATCTTCTGATGTATTGATTGCAATTTTTGTGTAAATAGTTGCTGATAAGGCAACAACTAAAACAGCTGCAATACTTGAGATCCAAGTTCTTTTTTTGTAGAAAATAGATACTACTTTTGGTTCGTCTTTATTGATTTGCAATAGCACTTTTTCTGAAAAACTTTCAAAGTAATTTTCAGGGATTTTAAATCCAGAATCAATTTTGTCCTCGTTATTTATTTTAAAATCTTTCATAGTCGTTTGACACATTTTTTTGTAATCGGTTTAATCTTTAGTCATAAAAATTTCAATTTTTTTCACCGCATGGTGATAAGATGCTTTTAAAGCACCTACTGAAGTACCTAAAATTTCTGACATTTCTTCATATTTTATCTCTTCAAAATACCTCATTTTAAATACAAGTTGTTGTTTTTCAGGTAAATTAACGATTGCTTTTTGAAGTTTTAGTTGAATGGCGTTTCCATCAAAGTGAGAATCGGCTTCTAAGTTTTCTACAATTTTTCTTTGTAAGGTTTTACTTGTTGTTCCGCTTTGCTTGGCTCGTTTATTAATAAATGTTATCGCTTCATTTGTTGCAATTCGATACATCCATGAAAACAATTTACTTTCTCCTTTGAAATTTTTTAAGTTTTGGAATACTTTAATAAAAGTGTTTTGTAAGACATCATCGGTATCATCATGATCTAAAATGATATTTCGGATGTGATTGTATAAAGGTCTTTGATAGTCCAACAAGAGCTTTTGAAACGCTTCATTTTGCGTTTTGGGATTCAGTAAATTTTGTATGAATTCCTTTTCTTCCAAAAATGTATTTATTATTTAGACCGCAATTTGCTAAAAAGGTTTAATTCAAATTTACTTCTAAATTGTCAGTATTAGTTTTTTCTTCTAGTTTTAATACTGGTTTTGCACTATTTTTGGATACAATTGCCGTGTAAAATGAAGTTACCCATTTTGATGGATGTTTCTCTTCGTTTGGTCCTTTAAGATAAACCTCCATGTTTGGAATAGATTTATCTGCACTAATATTATTTTTAGAAATGTATTCTGAAGCCTTTTTCCAAGCTGTTTCACTATGAGAATAATCACCAATCAAAGTTGTTTTAACTGCTTGATAAGGGAGTAATTCAGAACAGATAATATCACTTCCTGTACTCGTGAAAATTTGATTTTTTATTGGAATACAAACAGAAAAATTTGTAATTCCACTAGCAATAGTATAGGTGTTGTAGATTATGAAAGGTTTTCCACTAATTACAAGATTATTTTCTTTACAAAAAGCAATCAAATTTGGAATCATAATTTTAATATTCTTTGATAAATTTGAAATTTTACTATTTATAGTTTGCTTTAAATAAAAACCACCTTTTTTGGTCACGATTCCATTTATTTTAATAGAAAAAGTATTCAATTCATAATCCAAACTTTTATCTAAATTGTAAAGGCTTTTTTCACATCTAACACCGATTATTTTTTCAATTCCGCCATTTAAAAAAGCATGGATTTTAAACATAAAAGGCATTTCTCCCTTTATAGAGTAGGTGACTTTTGTCCCTCCTATTGTATCTTTAAATTTCCATGATAATTCTGATATCGCACCCTCTAAGTTTGATTTTTGAGCAATACTATCGTTTTCTTTAACAAAAATTGTTTTAGAAGTACCATTGCCATCGGAATCCGACCACGAATAGGCAGCCCCAATACCTGAAGTTTTTTTTGTGAAAAATAATTTTACATTCGTACTGTCTTTTTCCCAAACATACCAATTCTCCCAATTTTTGAAATCATTTACATAATTATAAACAACCGCCTTTGGAGAATTAATTATTTTAGATTTTACTATTGAAAAATTACTTTTTTGCGTCCCTACAAAAATGGTCGCACCAATTATTAGTAGTAATAGGAGTAAAAATATGTATTTTAAGATCTTCATAATATATTTTTATTTTTTTATTAAATACTTTGTTAATCAATATCGAACCTCAAGTTTTAATGCTTGAAAAATATCTTAATAACAAATAGTAGTCCAATAAAGATTAAAAAGCCAATTACTATTTTATAACTTCCTTTATATACTCTTTGATGTACAAGCAGGTCTTTTCTATAGGAATAGGTTATTGCCACAACAAAAGATATGAAAAACAGTAACGCAAAAATTAGTTGACCCTCGCTAAACATAGTTTTATTTTTATACAAAAATACTAAATTTGTAATCAAAAGTGCTACTTTGCGCTATCATTTAACAAGTAAATATTATGATCAAACAACTAAACTCGGTTAAAGAATTCCATACTGCATTTGAAATTGGTTTTAGCGAAAGTCCAAAATCTGATTTGGGAGAAACGAAAAATTTACTTCGGTACAACCTTATGAAAGAAGAAAATGAAGAATATTTAGAAGCAGTTCAAAACAACGATTTAATTGAAATTGCAGATGCACTTGGAGACATGCTGTATATTTTGTGCGGAACTATTATTGAACACGGTTTGCAACACAAAATCGAAGCTGTTTTTGATGAAATTCAACGAAGTAACATGAGTAAATTAGATCACGATGGAAAACCTATTTATCGTGAAGATGGAAAAGTAATGAAGGGACCAAACTATTTTAAACCGGATTTTTCGAAAATTATTTAGTTTTAAAAAAAGTGTTCCGTTATAATTCGCTAACGGAACACTTTGAAAAGTTATACTTTAACGGTCCAACCAAAAGTATCTTCTGCTAATTTATATTGTATAGCGGTTAATTTTTCTTTTAATTCTAAAGCTATTGAATGGCTGTTTTTAGGCAATTCATAATATACTTCTTGGAAAGAAAAACCAATTATTGGAGTAACAACAGCTGCGGTTCCTGCACCAAAAATTTCTTTTAGCGAACCGTTTTTAGCAGCTTCAACAATTTCGGACACCAAAACAGGTCTAATTTCTAGTTGATAACCGTCTCTTTCAGCAATTG
>CALPQA020000157.1 GCA_943325595.2 Auritidibacter sp. Marseille-P8566 | reverse complement strand
TGTTCCGTCAAAATAACCTTCAGTTGCCCAACGTCTTCCTGCAGAAATTACATAAGCCCAACCGTATTTATCCATTCCGGATACGATAGTTCCCATCAATCTTCCAGTATAATTGGTATTGGTTCCTGACGCTGAAATTCTTGAACCAGGTCTGAATATAGAAGCTCTTGTGTTTATTTCTTGTGTTCCGAGAATTCCTCCAAAAGTATAATCTGACGGGCCAGAACCAACTGTAAATTCTTGGTTTCTTGTAGCGTCATTCAATCCGCCCCAATTACTCCATTGTGGTCTTCCATCAACAGCTTTGTTCATAGAAACCCCGTTAATCATTGTAGTTGAATATTCACTATCTAATCCACGGATTCTAAATCGGGCTTGACCCCAATTAAAAGCCGCCGATTGTTGAAAAACATCTCTAGAAGCTTGAAGCAAACTTGATGTGTTTTCTGAACCACTATTATCATCAGATAAATCACTTTCGGTGATAGTCACTAAACTAGATTGTTGTTCAAAACTCTGATCTTCTTGAAGCGAAATTACACCCAAGTCAATCATTTTTCCTGCAATTACTTCAATTGGTAGCAACTGGTCTTTATAGCCAGTGCTTCTAATTTGTAATAATTGATTTCCTACGGCTACTTTTTCAAATAAAAATTTCCCTACAGCATCTGTGAGCTGAGTTAAATTGGTGTTTTGAATTGAAGCAACTACATTTTGTAATGGTTTTTGTGTTTTTGAATCTAAAACTTTTCCGGAAATACCAGTAGGGCTTTGAGCAAAAACAAAAAACACTTGCATTACAAATAATGTACTAATAACAAGTTTTTTCATAAATAGAATTAAGGTTAGTCCCCTTAAAAATTATTTACTATAAGTAATAAGGGGGGGGGCAAATTTACAAGAAATAATTAAATATTTCTTCATTCATTGAAAACTTATGTTAAACTTGACCTTAAATTAACATCAGCCCTTCTATTTTATTGGTTTTCAAAGGGTTTTATATTAAAAAATTAATCTAATATTAAGAAAATTACCCCAATAATCAATGCTAATTCACATAATTTTAGTCAAAAATAAATTTCTTAACCTTATAATGTAAATGCGTACCTATTATTATTTTACATTTGTAACCCTAAAGTTTAACATTGAAAAACAAATTTACCTATTTATGAAAAACAAACTCTTTTTATCATTGCTTTTTATTTCGCTTTTTACAATTGCATCTAAAGCTCAGGAAAAAAAATATAAAGTTCACACGGTTGCTTTTTACAATCTTGAAAATCTTTTTGATACTATAAATGGAACAAATTTTGATGAAGAATATTTACCTCAAAAAGGATGGACTCTTAAAAAATACAAACAAAAATTAGATAATTTAGGGCGCGTTTTACCCGAAATTGGAACAGGTGATAAACAAAAAGAATCTCCGGCTATTATTGGAGTTTGTGAAGTTGAAAATAGAGGGGTACTCGAAGATTTAGTAAAGAACTATCAAATGATAGGAAAAGAGTATGGCGTTGTACATTTTGATTCCCCTGATAAAAGAGGGATTGATGTTGGTCTTTTGTATCAAAAAAAATACTTTAAACCTACTAGCTCAATAAATATTCCATTATTGGTTTATAGAGATCAATCAAAAACTGATAAAAAAGAAAAAGCTGAAGTTGAAGAAAAAACTGATGATGTTTTAGTTACAACCGTTGTTGACACGAGGGTTTACACAAGGGATATCCTTTTAGTAACAGGTCTTTTGGATGGCGAAGAAGTAAATGTAATGGTGAATCACTGGCCATCACGGTCAGGCGGAGAAAAAAAGAGTAGCCCTTTCCGTGAAGCTGCAGGTCGATTGGTCAGAAAAGTAATGGATTCTATTTATAAATCCAATCCAAATGCTAAAATTATTTGCATGGGCGATTTAAATGACGGTTCGTATAATAAAAGTGTAAAAGAAGGTATTGGCGCTAAACTTAAAAAAGAAGATGTGAAAGAATTTGGCGTTTATAATCCTTTTGAAGAAATGGCTAGAAAAGGGAATGCTTCTTTGTTTTATAGAGACTCAGGGGATATTTTTGATCAAATTATGGTTTCTGAATCTTTGATAAAAACTGATTATTCTTCAATAAGATATTGGAAAGCGGGAATTTACAACAAATCTTTTCTAATTGAGACTGCTGGGCAATATAAAGGCTACCCAAAAAGGAATTCACCTGCTGAACCTGGCTTTAGCGATCACTTTCCGGTTTATATTTATTTGATAAAAGAAGTAAAATAAAAGTCCGTTTAAATGAACCATGTCAAATAAAACCTGTTTAATAATCTAATTATGCAGGTTTTACTAATTGTTTTATAAATTGGCAATACCTAAGGTATTGAACAATTTTTTTGGAAACTAGATTGTTTTAAACTTGATTATATACCAAAAACAGTTTTAGAATTTGCTGTTGTTTGTGCTGCTATTTCCTCTGCAGTCACACCATATATTGCTGCTAATTTATTGACAACATTCACAATATAGCTGCTTTCATTTCTTTTCCCTCTAAATGGAATGGGTGCCAAGTAGGGTGAATCGGTTTCCAAAACAATATGTTCCAAATTAATATCATGAAGGAACTGATCAATTTTCCCGTTTTTGAAAGTTACCACTCCGCCAATTCCGAGTTTCATATTAAATGAAATTGCTTGTAACGCTTGGTCGTATGTTCCAGAAAAACAGTGAAAAATCCCAAATAAATCTTCTGATTTTTCTTCTGCTAATATTTCAAATATTTCATCAAAGGCATCTCGACAATGAATTACAATTGGTAATTTGTACTGTTTAGCCAATTGAATTTGTCTTCTAAATGCAATCTGTTGTTCTTTGAGATGGGTTTTATCCCAATATAAATCAATCCCGATTTCACCAATAGCAACAAATTTTCTTGAACACAATTCCTGTTCTACAATAAACAATTCCTCAAGATAATTATCCTTAACATAAGTTGGATGCAATCCCATCATCAAAAAAATATTTTCAGGATATTTGGCTTCTAAAGTATACATTTTTGGAATAGATGAAGAATCAATTGCTGGAATAAAAAAACGTTTTACACCAACATTTATTGCTCGTTGCATCATTTCATCTCGGTCTATATCAAATTCTTCTGAATATAAATGAGTGTGAGTATCTGTGATTATCATCTTATTGAATTGAAAGATACAAAGGTAATATTTTGATTCATTTGATTTCAATTAGCAAACGTAAAATTCGTTTGAACATGAAACTATTTAAAATCATTTGATTTCCATTTAAATAAAAATTAAATTCAAAAACTAAAAAAACCACTGCAAACTTGAAGAATAAAGGCTTGATTGGCAGGTTAAATTCTGCAGGAATAAATTGTAACTAGGATAAAATTAGCCACAGATTCAAATACTTGAAATGATTTGAAGCCTGTCAATCTATGGAAATACCATTATAGAATCTTAAGCGAGTCCGATAAGTTAATTAAAATCAAATTAGAAAATTCCCACTCAAAAAGCCTTAAAACAGAAAACTTAAATTACAACTCACAACTCAAAAAAACATAATAAATGCACTTCATTTTAATTTTAACACATAAAACAAAAAATAATTGTACTTTTAATGACTAAAATTTTTAAAATGAAAATAAAACTGAACAAAAAAATGATGTTTGTAATTCCAATAGTACTTGGAATTAACAGCAGTAATGCACAATCGTTAGAAGTCCTAAAAGAACCAGGAATAAATGTTTCTTTTATGGATAAATCGGTTAAGCCAAATGATGATTTCTTTAAATTCGTAAATGGAACGTGGCTCAAAAACACTGAAATTCCTGCCGACAAAACCCGTTGGGGAAGTTTTGATGAACTACGACAAAACACAGACAAAGATGCCTTGGCAATATTGAAAGAAGCAACTAAAAATCCTAAATACAAGCCAAACACAGACCAAGGAAAGGCAATCAATATGTACAAAGTTGTGATGGATACTGTAGCCCGAAACAATCAAGGAATTGCTCCATTAGCACCTTATTTAGCTAAGATTAATGCGGTAAAAAACATTAAAGATTTGCAAAAATTAATGATGGAAACCGAAGCCGAAGGTGGTGGAGTTGGATTTTTTGGAATTGGTGTTGGCGCAGATGAAAAAAATAGTACAAGAAACGTTGTAAGCATTGGACCAGGTGGATTGGGTTTGCCTGACAGAGATTATTATGTTTCAAATGAAAAAGATTCTAAGGAAAAAAGAGACAAATATGCGCTTCATGTTGCAAAAATGTTGCAGTTTCTTGGCGAAAATCCTAAACAAGCCCAAACAAATGCATCTAAAATTCTTGCATTAGAAATCCAAATGTCAACTCCAAGATTGGACAGAGTTGAACGTCGCGATAGTAAAAAACAATACAATCCAACTGCGATAACTGACTTGCAAAAAATGCTGCCAGCGGTAGAATGGAATTCTTATCTTAATGGAATTGGATTAGCAAAAGTGGACACTATTATTGTTTCGCAACCGAGATATATGAATGCATTGCAAACCATTTTTAAAGAAAATAAAGTTGAAGATTGGAAAGCTTACATGCGTTGGATGCTATTGAGAAGTGCATCTGGACAATTGTCAACTGCAATTGAGACTGCAAATTGGGAATTTTACGGAAAAACTTTAACGGGTGCTTTAAAACAAAGACCGAGACATGAAAAAGCACTTCAGGTAGTAAATGGAACTGTTGGTGAAGCTTTAGGAAAATTATATGTAGAAAAAATGTTTCCTGCTGAAGCGAAAACTAAAGCTTCAAAAATGATTACTAACGTTATGAAAGCGTATGAAATTAGAATTAATAATTTGACTTGGATGTCGGAAGAAACAAAATTGAAAGCCGTTGAAAAGTTAAATAAGTTGACAATTAAAATTGGTTATCCAGACAAATGGAAAGATTATTCTGATTTAATTGTAAACGGTACTGAAGAAGGTGGTAGCTATTTTGAAAATTTGAGAAATGTTTCCAAATGGAGTTGGAAAAAAGATATAGACAAATTAGGAAAACCTGTTGACAAAACCGAATGGGGAATGTCACCTCAAACTGTAAACGCCTATTACAATCCATCGTACAACGAAATTGTATTCCCAGCGGCCATTTTGCAACCGCCATTTTACAATTACCAATCGGATGAAGCGGTTAATTATGGTGGAATTGGAGCAGTTATTGGGCACGAAATTTCTCACGGATTCGATGATCAAGGCGCAACTTATAATGCCGATGGAAACCTAATTGATTGGTGGACAGCAGAAGATTTAACAAAATTTACAGCTCTTGGTGGCGCATTGGCAGACCAATATTCTGCATTGGAACCATTGCCAGGAACTCACGTTGACGGTAAATTTACATTGGGAGAAAACATTGGGGATTTAGGTGGAGTAAATGCTGCTTATGATGGATTATTATTGGATTTAAAAGAAAATGGAAATCCAGGATTAATAGATGGTTATACTCCTGAGCAACGATTCTTTATTTCTTGGTCAACAATTTGGCGTTCAAAAATGAGAGATGAAGCTTTGAAAAACCAAGTA
>CALPQA020000156.1 GCA_943325595.2 Auritidibacter sp. Marseille-P8566 | reverse complement strand
ATTGTCCAACAAAACCAGGATAATTTGAAGTTTCTATTGTTGTGTTATAAAAAACAACTTCACTTGTTGTAGCTGCCCAAGGACGACCAAAATAACCCGGTTTAGCTCGGTAAACTGAGGCTGTTTCAATTAAGGGTACAGCAGTTGTAACAGTACACTCATACATTAAAAAACCTCTACCTGTTGCTTGTTGTGCTGCAGTTATGTAGGCTGAATCGTTTGAAGCATCGCTAACATTCATACTTAAATTAGACTTATAAAAAACAGCATCCATACCACCAAAGATATAATCTACTGCTCCCATAATATCTCCTTTATACACCACTACCCTAGCTCCGGTTCCACCAAAAAAGGAATCTTGACGACCTACCACTCTACATTTATTCAAGATTACTTTATCTATATTATTAGGAACAGCTATGGCAGCTGCTCGTTCAACTAGGATTCTGTTTTGAACGCTCGTATCTCCATAAGTTGTTGGTCGTAAACCTGGACAACCAGAAGTCCACATCACTATAACATCTTGAGATTCCTTTCTTGAAACATATTGATTAAAAGAGTTTTCAAAAATAATATCATCTGCTTGGAATCCATTAGCGTTAACTACAACAGTCGCATTCCAATAAGACCCATTTGTAGTTCCGCTTACATTTTGATAAGTTGTGTATCCATTTTCTCTATTAATATTTAAAACCTCTTGATTCCATTTTTGGTTATTAGCCATACTGTAATAGTTATAGCCAACTCCATAATATGATGTAATTCTTACAGCACCATTAGTAATATTTACACCTTTATCAATCAAATTAGTATTTGGTGTAGATGAAGCATTTTTCAAAGTAACATTAGGTTGAGAAATCACAAGCATTTCTTCATAATTTCCTGAGTCAATCATGATTGTAACTCGATCTGTAGTAGTTCTAATCATATTAGCAACAGCTTGTAAAGCGCCATTAATAGTTTGAAACTGTTTATCAACACCTACTGTAAGTACAGAACTATACGGAATACGTGCACCAATCTTAATTTCAGGGAAATACGTTGTCAATGTTGATGCTCCACCTACAGTAATTGTAACAAATCCAGGAGTTGTTCCTGTAAAAGTATATTCTACAAATTCTGAATTTGTAGTACTATTAGTAGCAGTAGTTACAGTTGCACCGCCTTCTATAGAAAAATTGGCAGTATAATAATATGAAACAGTTACTTTTTCACCTGGATTTACAGGAACTTTAATTGTACTTCCTGTTTTTGCTGTTAAATGTCCAGAAGACGTAACAGTCGTAACTTGCCCTGTTAAAAGCATTCCTTTGTATGCCGCAGTTGTTGAAGTTGATATTGTTCTATCGTCAAATGACCAAACAGTTACTGGTCTAAATGCCAATGTTTTAGAAATAGCAGCACTGTTTACAGTTAAGTTAGAAACCAAACCTAATTCAACTGGATAATTTTCTAATCCACTATAAGAAACGGCATAAGTTCCATTACGTAAGGCAATTCCAGTAGTTGTACTAAAATTATAAACATAACCACTTTCATTTAAATTAGTGAAAGTTAAACTTAAACCCGCTAATTGTGTGGCATTTAAACCTGTAGTATTTATTGTTACAGCTTGAACAGGTTTTGCATTAAATGCTACAGTCGCAGTTGTATTTGCAGCAGGAATAGTAATGGTATTTGCTACTAACTCGTAATCATTCACGCCTTGAGCTGAAATTGTATATTGAACATTCGGTTCTAATTGGATGGTATACGTTGCATTTGCAGCATTAATAACTGGAACTGGAACATAAATTCTATTTGCAGATGGCGCAGGAACATACGTTAAACCTAAGTTTGAAATAGTCGTGCCTAATCCTGTAATTGAACCGCTAACGGTAAATAAACTAACTCCTAAAATTGATATATTATGTGTGGTTGTGGTTGCAGTAACTCCCAAAGTTTGTCCACTACTAATAATATATCCATTGGCATTAGCCAAACTAACCTGATAGGTATATCCAATTGGTAATCTTGCACTGTAGGTTCCTGAATTCATAGTTGCTGTCCAAGATTTACCCGCAGCATTTGTAAAAATAACTGAATAGCCACTCGGAATTCCAGCGGCCTGAGAAACATCTAAAGCACCTGTAAAAGTGGCATAAGTAGCTGCTTTTCTATAAATTCTGAAAAAACTAGCTTTTGCAGTAGCATCATAAATTCTATATACACCAGCATATTTTGCCACATAATTGACTTCTGTAACACTACCGCTTGTGGTGGTTGTGGCTACATTATCTTTTTGCAAATTTGGATCCGTTACATAAGCAAAGGTCAATAAACCTGCGGTATCACCTCTAGCAACAACTTTTACTTCGTCGTCTTCGGCAAGAGTCATGCTTAAATACCTAGCAGTTCCCAAACCAGCAGTAACTGTCGCATTTGCATTACAATAAAGTCTACCATTATGAGTTGTAACACTGGCAACATTCGCATCATAACGAGTTAATGCAGTATTGACAGTTCTCAATCTATCGCTTGTTCCACCCACCCATGACAATGCACCAGCGGTAAAACTAGCAGGAAAAGCATTTGAAGTACTCGCACTTCCAGGAGTAATTGAACTAGCATACCATGAATTAATTGTAGCTTCGTTCAAAAGATTATTGTACAAATTGGTGTCCAATTGTGTGGCACCAAAATCCCAAACATCTGCGTTTTGGGCTTGTACCATTGGCATCGAAAGTAATAATGTAAAAATGAATAGTAGTAATTTTCTTTTCATATTAAATTAATTTTAGTTGTAAATGATTTAAAAAATTATGGGTTTATGTACATATTTATTGATGACTAATGCGTTTTTTCCAACTTGAGAATTTCTTTAAAACTTCCTTTGGCTCATTGGTATACCAAGCGTAACCGTTTCTTCGTTCAAAACCTATTTCTGCTAAAGTTGCTTTTTTCACACCGTCACGATCAGAAAAAAACGGTTTGTTTGTATCTAATTCCATAAATCTTGCCCATAGAGGTTCTGCTTCTGGGCTTTCAACAACCACTCTGTTTTTTTTACCCTCTTGTGTAACTATTGTTTCTAATTTAATTCCAGAAATTTTAGTTTTTTCAAACCAATTTACTGCACCTTCAACTGCCGCAATAATTTCTTTTGAAGGATTTTCTATAGACATCAACAATAAAGTTATTTTCACCGATTCTTTTCCACTTAAGGAAATCAATTCATAGGCTCTGGCTTTGGCTGGTAATAAGGTAACTTCATCATACTGTGCACACCAACTTGTAAGTTCTCCATTTTGTTTGTATTGTGTTTTAATGATACAATCAATTCCTTTATTGAAGGCAATTTCTATTTTTTTAATTGTTTCTGTTGAAGGTGAAATTGAATAAAAATTAGACTTGTTTTTAATTTCTTTAAACAATTCTAAGATGTTCACCATCGAATCATCATTATAGGTTATGTGTGTATAATACCCTTTCATTAAGGGGTAAAATTGTGGCCAACCCCCATTGTTATATTGAGCTTCAAGCAAATAATCCAAACCTTTTAAAAAAGCAATTTTGTATTTTTCATTTGGATTTTTTCTATATATTTTAGATAAAAAAAGCATTTCCTGACAAGTCGCACCGTTATCAGTGGTACATTCTACCGCATCCGATTTCAAATCTAATAATCGTTTTTTATCCTCATCTGAAAGCAAATTCTGCATTTGGATGTTTTTAGGCCAACCACCAATGTTGCGTTGGTACAACAATACGTTTTCAGCAATAGTAGCAGCTTCGTCGGTTGCAAACCAGTTTTCGTCTTTCGACTCTGTAATACTTTTCCATGATTTATCATGAATTTGAGCAGATATACCAATCGATAACGAAAGAAACAGAACCCCTAAAACACTTTTTAAAGTTGACATTTTTAATTTTTTTTTATTTGTTAAATCTAATCCAATCTATTGCAACATTACCTGCATCATTAATAAATCCATTTCTAAGAGCAACGAAACCAATTTTTGCTCCAATCCACTTCCCTTCCCTTGCTGTAAATGGAATCCCTATTTTTTTAAAACTGATTCCGTCTTCACTGTAAAAAAAAGAACACATTCCATTTTCAATTACTTTAACCTGAAGATAAATCAAGTTTGAATTCAGTTGCACCGTTTCTGCCTCACTTTCTAACTCTTTTTTATCTGCTTTTTTACAAATCATTTGAGACAAAAAGGTTTTTCCACCAATTTGCTTCAGCTTAAGAAAACTGTAATCCAATCCCATAATTAACAAACCAGCTTCCTCTTCGTCAAAATGCGGATTGAAAGTAAGTTTTGCAGTTGCCGTAAACTCCGTTGAAGGAAACTTTTGCAATAATAAATTTGGCACTTCAAAAAGGTTTACTGCCTCTTTTGGTTTTGGAATACAATTTAAAGTAAAATATCCTAAAGCACTTGGAAATCCCCAGTATATCTTAGGATTTGCATGCCATTGCCACCGTAAACCAAGTTTTGGATCATTAAATTCATCCGAATCTTTCAAAGAAAGTATTGGATACGTTTTGCCAACATTGGGTTTTTTATAAATTGAAACAGGCTCTCCAATTCCATCACCATTGGTATCAATTCCAATAACTGGCCAATTGTCAACCCATTTCATCGGTTGCAAATGCACAACGCGTCCATAAACACCTTTATCTTGAAAATGAAAAAACCAATCTTCACCAGTTTGAGTTTGCACCCAAGCCCCTTGATGCGGCCCATTAATATTTGATTTTCCTTGGTCTAAAACTTTTTTCTTTTCATAAGATCCATAGATGTTTTTTGACCTCAATACCGTTTGCCAACCTGTGGCTACTCCTCCTGCTGGCGCAAAAATATAGTAGTAATCCTTTCTTTTGTAAATTTTAGGACCTTCAATTGTGGTTTCTTCTTGATGCCCGTCAATTAACAATGTTTCATCATTTTTTGTCAATTTTGCATCGGAATCCATTGTGCAAACAACCAACATACTTTTTATTCCGGCTCTACTTCCTGCAAAAGCATAAACGAGATAGGTCTTTCCATTGTCATCCCACAAAGGTGTTGGGTCAATTAGTCCTTTTCCTGATTTAATCAAAATAGGTTCAGACCAAGGGCCTTCTGCTTTTTTGGATTTAATTACGAAAATACCATAATCTGGATCTGGATAAAAAATATAAAATTCATTGTTGTGATATCTAATACAAGGTGCCCAAACTCCGTTTCCATGTTGTGGCTTATCAAAAATGTCAACTGGAGCTAGTTTTGTTATTCCATAACCAATTAATTTCCAATTGACCAAATCATACGATTCAAGGATTGGCAAACCTGGAATACAATTAAAAGAGGAAGCAGTCATATAATATTTATCGCCCACACGAATTACATCGGGATCAGAATAATCACTATTTAAAATCGGATTTTTATAAGTTCCATCTCCATTATCAGAAATCCAAACAGATTTTTCATTCCCTTGTCCAAAAAGGAAAGAGGTTAAAAATAAAAATATAAAAGGAATACTATTTTTTACCATTCGAAATTTATAAAAAACAATACCTATTTATTTCTATAAAAATTAGAATTAAATAGGCATTGTTTTAGTTTGTGTATTTT
>CALPQA020000155.1 GCA_943325595.2 Auritidibacter sp. Marseille-P8566 | reverse complement strand
TTGTTTGAAATGAGATTTTTTATTTTCAACCTTTTTTGCATTCACTTTTGTGATTAAAGCATCGAAACTTGCAATAGCTTCGTCAATCAAAGCATTAGTTTCATCAGTTGGTTTTCCAGTTGTAGCGATTTCATATAAATAAACTGCTTCAATAATATCTCCTAAAACGTAGTTGATGTCTTTTTTTAAATTTTTAACGTTTGCCATTTTTTGTATAATTTTTTAATTTGAAATTTAAATTTTCGTCTGCAAAAGTACATATAATCTTTCTATTAACGACTATGAAATATAAATTTCTAATAGTGTGGCTTTTCCAACTAGTGTAAAATCAGTCATAATTGCAGGAATTAAAACCGTATCTCCTTTTTTGAAGGTGTAAACAGCTATATCGTGTTTTAATTCAAAAGCGCCATCAGTACACATATATACAGTAAAAGTAGCATTCAATTTTGAAACATTACTAGTTCCATCAAGTGGAAAATAGTTGGTAGTAAAATACGGACAATCTACAATTTCATTGGATTTATTTTGAACTTTACTGTATCTTTTCTGAGTATCAACTGTGTTGTAATTTATTGCATCTAATGCCAAATCAACGTGCAATTCTCTTAAATTACCATCTGCGTCTCTCCTATCAAAATCATATAAACGATACGTAATATCCGAAGTTTGTTGGATTTCAGCAACTACTAATCCCGCTCCAATAGCATGTACCGTTCCCGTTTCTAAAAAGAAAACATCGCCAGTTCTAACTTTTATTTCTTCAAGTAAATCTACTAAAGTATTATTTTCTAGATGCTGCAAATATTCTTTGGCATTTGAATTTTGTTTGAAACCTACAATAATTCGTGCTTCATCATCCGCTTGCATAATGTACCACATTTCTGTTTTACCAAAAGAATTATGGCGCTTTTTTGCCAATTCATCATTAGGATGAACTTGAATTGACAAATCTGTTTTGGCATCTAAATATTTGAAAAGCAGAGGGAATTGTTTTCCAAATCGTTTAAAAACTTCAGTTCCCAAAATTTCTTCTGGGTAGTTTTCAATTAAATCCGTTAGTGCTTGTCCCTTTAGCATTCCATTAGAAACAACACTTACATCGCCTTCCACAGTGGATAATTCCCAACTTTCACCAGTTATATTTGACGTAATTGGTTTATTTAAAACTGTTTTTAATTTTTCTCCCCCCCAAATTCTTTCTTTCAAAATGGGTTCAAATTGCAATGGATAACTTTCAAATTTCATATTTAATTCTTTTTTATGGCTTCAAGTGCTTTCGCGATGTGTTTGGTTGCCAACATACTGTCGAAAACCATTGTTATAATTCCTTCTTTATTAATTACATAAGTAACCCTGCCTGGAAGCAAACCAAACATTCCTGTCGGCACTCCAAAAAGTTTTCTGATTTTTTTATTAGCGTCGGATAAAAGAATAAAAGGTAATTTATATTGCTTAGTGAATTTTTGATGAGAAGCAACGCTGTCGCTACTAATTCCGATCACCTCAGCTCCTAAATCGATAAAATCTTCATATTGATCCCGAAAACTACACGCTTGTGCAGTACATCCAGGCGTATTATCTTTTGGATAAAAATAGAGCACTACCGACTTTTTGGCGATAACATCTTGACTATGAAACACAGTTCCATTAGTATCTTCTGCAGTAAATTCTGGTACTTTATCTCCTACTTTTAATTCCATTATTCTCCTTTATAGGTTACAAAATTACGTGGCGTTTCATATAAAACAACTTCTAAATCAAATTCAGGTTGAATTCTCTTTCTGATTTTATTCCAAATTACAACCACAATATTTTCGGCAGTTGGATTTAAATCTTGAAATTCAGGAACATCCAAATTCAAGTTTTTATGATCAAATTGATTTTCAACATCTTCTTTAATTATATCTGCTAGAAATTTCACATCCATGACAAAACCGGTTTCGGGATCAATTTGACCTGTAACACTTACAATCAATTCATAGTTGTGACCATGAAAATTAGGATTATTGCATTTTCCAAATATAGCATCATTTTGTTCAAATGTCCAGTCTTTTCTATACAAACGGTGGGCTGCATTAAAATGTGCTTTTCTGCTTATGGTAACTCTCATAGTATTTATTTAAGATTTCAGGTTTATACCCAAAACAAAATGAAGTAGTATTCTAAATTTTATGGTCTTCTAAATAATGGTAAAATTCGTCAAAAATGATTTTAAACCAAATCGTATAGAACGCAGGATGGGCAATCATATCGTCTTTTACATCTTCAATTTTCATCCATTTCCAACTTTCAACTTCTTCGGTATTTATTGTAGGTTCCTCGTCAAAATAACCAATCATCACGTGATCTAACTCGTGTTCTGTTAATCCATTATCAAAAGGAGCTTTATAAATAAAATGAAAAAGTTCTTTAAGTTCTGATTCAAAACCCATTTCTTCTCTCAATCGTCGGGTTCCTGCTTCAATATTAGTTTCGTTGACACGTTGATGGCTGCAACACGTATTCGTCCACAACAAAGGGGAATGGTATTTATGGTGCGCCCGCTGTTGGAGCATAATTTCATTGTTTTTATTCAAAATAAAAACCGAAAAAGCACGGTGCAAAACCGCTTTCTCATGTGCTTCCATCTTGGCCATCGTTCCTATTGGCTCATCATTTTCATTGACCAATATTACTCTTTCTTCTATCATAAAATATTTATTGCGAGTCAAAAATACAAAAAAAGAAATGGTAATCTGCAGGATTTTGAAATTGTGACAAGTTTAACGAGTGTTGAAAGTGAGTTTATTTGAATGAAATTAATCTAATTCAAAAAAAACCGCAGCTTTCCAATTAAAATTGGGGCTGCGGTTCTAAAATATTTTCTAATATTAAATTATAAAATATAATCTGTATTGATAAAATTAGATTCTTTGCTATTCAATAACGCCTGTAAGATTTCATTGTTATACTCATTGTCTTTAGACGCAACAAATGTTCGAATGGAGAACGAACGCAAGGCATCATGAATACTTAAAGTCCCCACAGCGGAATCTTTTCTACCTGTAAAAGGATAAACATCAGGACCTCTTTGACAAGAACTATTTAGGTTTACTCGGGTAACTAAATTCACTAAAGTATCAATTAGAGGCGCAATTGTCTTAATGTCCTTTCCAAACAAACTCACTTGCTGCCCGTAATTAGATTCTGCCATATCCTGCAAAGGCTCTTGAATGTCTTTGAAAGTCAAAATAGGTACAACAGGACCAAATTGCTCTTCGTGGTACACTCTCATATCCTTATTTATAGGAAATAAAATAGCTGGAAAAATATAATTATCGGAATGTTGACCGCCTTTTTCATTGATTACTTTAGCGCCTTTGCTTGTAGCATCATCAATCAATTCTTGAATATAAGCCGGTTTATCTTTTTCAGGCAATGGCGTTAAAAATACTGATTTGTCCCAAGGATTGCCAAAAGTAAGCGCATCAACTTTAGCAGCGAATCGTTTATTAAATTCTTCCGAAATGGATTCGTGAACGTACAAAATTTTCAATGCCGTACAACGCTGACCATTGAATGACAAACTTCCTGCAACACATTCTTGGATGGCCAAATCCAAATCGGCATCAGCCAAAACAATAGCAGGGTTTTTCGCTTCTAAACCTAAAACCAAACGCAATCTGTTTTTATTTGGGTGTTGGTCTTGCAAAGCAATTGCTGATTTACTATTTCCTATTAATGCCAAAATAGCGACTTTACCCGATTCCATGATTGGAGAAGCTACATCGCGACCTCTTCCGTAGACAATGTTGATTACTCCTTTTGGAAAACTACTTCTAAACGCTTCCAACAAAGGAGATATTAATAGAACACCGTGTTTTGCTGGTTTGAAAATCACCGTGTTCCCCATGATAATTGCAGGAATTAACAAGGAAAAAGTTTCATTTAAAGGATAATTGTAAGGTCCAAGACACAATACAACACCTAAAGGTCCTCTGCGAACCATGGCATTAATACCTTGACTTTTCGTAAATCGGGCGCTATTTCTGTCTAATATTTTATAATCTTCAATAGTATCGTTGATATACTCAACTGTTCTGTCGAATTCTTTTTCAGAATCAGGTAAGGATTTACCGATTTCCCACATCAAAAATTTCACAACTTCACTTCGAGTTGCTTTCATTTGAGTTACGAAATTTTGCATGCATTTTATACGATCAGCCACTTTCATCGTTGGCCAATTTCCTTGACCATTATTATAAGCAGAAACCGCAGCATCAACAACCTCATTAGCCTCAGCAACACCCATGGTAGGAATCGATCCCAAAAGGGTTGGCGCATAATTTTCAGTTGATGAAATTGTAGAATAAACTTCAGTAGTTGGACCTTTCCATTCTCTTAATTCACCATTAACCAAATAGGTATTTTGATCTAATGGTTTGCTAATCTTATAATCTTCGGGGATAAAACTCATTGTAGCTATTTTTTTAACAAAACTACAAATTATTAACATTATAAGTTGCTTATTTCAAAATATTTACGCTGAAAAATAATAGAATTATCATTATCCTAATTATTTTTAATTAAGTTAAAATTAATTATGTTATTGTAAAATAAAAGGGGCTTTCCTAATAAATAATTTTAAAAAAAACGTTTTCGTTTTAAGACTACAAATCCTACAAACGTATCGCTTCAGAAATCTTAATGGCACATTTTTCACCATCAATTGCCGCAGAAATAATTCCACCAGCATAACCGGCTCCTTCTCCACAAGGATAGAGTCCTTTTATTTGCAAATGCTCTAAAGAAATGGAATCTCTTGGAATTCGTACAGGTGATGAAGTTCTAGATTCTGGCGCATGCAAAATGGCTTCATTAGTCAAATAACCACGCATCGATTTTCCAAATTCAGAAAAACCTTCTCGCAATATTTGAGATAAAAAACCAGGGAAAACTTGCCCCATTTCTACTGAAGTAGTTCCGGGAACATAGGACGTTTTAGGGATATCGGATGATATTTTATTCTGAGTAAAATCGACCATTCTTTGAGCTGGAACTTTTTGAGTTTCTCCTGCCAAATGCCACGCTTTTTGCTCGATGCTTTTTTGAAATTCCAATCCAGCCAAGGCTCCAAATTTTGCAAAAGGTTTGAAATCCTCTAATTTCAATTCGATTACAATTCCAGAATTGGCAGTCGCTTGATCCCGTTTCGATGGCGACCAACCATTAGTTACAACTTCACCGGGGCTTGTCGCGCAGGGTGCAATTACTCCACCAGGACACATACAAAAGGAATACATTCCCCTTCCTCCTACTTGTTTTACAATCGAATACGGCGCTGGGGGTAAATGTTCGCCGCGATAGTCACAACTGTATTGAATACTGTCAATAAGGGTCTGAGGATGTTCTGCTCTAACGCCCAAGGCAAATGGTTTCGCCTCGATGAGCACTTTTTTTCTGTCGAGTAATTCAAAAATATCTCGGGCTGAATGTCCTGTGGCAAGAATTACTTTGTTAGCAAGTAGCGTATCCCCTTTTTGAGTTACAATACCTTGAACCTCATTATTTTTTATCAGAATATCGGTCAATCGGGTTTCAAAAAATACCTTTCCTCCCATTTCAATAATTTTCTCGCG
>CALPQA020000154.1 GCA_943325595.2 Auritidibacter sp. Marseille-P8566 | reverse complement strand
TCAAACCCTTTTGCTTTAAAATAAGGAATCGGATTTTCGCTAGAAACTACCAAAACAAAGTCGCCACCCCAAGCCCCCAAACTTTTAATTGTTCCCTTAAAATCAGTGAATAAAGCCTCTTTTACAGTTGGCATTTCAAGTATTTCACTCATTATATTTTCGTGCTTTTGAAGCAATTCTTGAAATATTTCTAAAGTAGTAGCTGCTGTAATTTCAATTGTAATTTTATTGATTTCTGGAAGAACTGCATTTAAATCATTTTGCTTTTTATAATAAGCTGCAATAGCCGATTTGCTACTTTGCTTCTGATTCAAATAGACAAAATACAAATGGTCAGAAAAAATAGGATTAAAATTCACAAGCTCTACTTTGGGTTTACCATCAATTATTTGATATAAAATAGGAGTGTCATTTTGAGCACACGCAATATCGTAGCCACTACCTCCAAAACTGTTTTTAAGCAGCTCAAAAGCATTAATTTCTGCCCACTGCGCAATATTGTTAATTAATGTTGATGAAGTTCCTAAACCCCAAAATTTCGGAAAGGTTAATTCTGTAGTGACTGTAAATCCTTCTGATGATTTTAAAAAATTTGGGTTTAGCAAATAAGCCTCATGAAGGATCCCAACTAATGTGTCTTTTACTGTTATTGGTTCCGTTTCTATAAAATGTACGATTTCTGAAAATGAAATGCTTTCTTGAAACCAAATACTTTTATCATAGTCAAAACTTGTCCAACTAATTTCTTGACTTTTACCAGAACTAACGGTCAAATACTGTCCAAATTTTGTCGGCAATGCCAAAGCTTTTGCTCCGTCAAGAACCAGGTATTCGCCTGTAGTTAATAGCTTTCCGTTACTGTAAAATGTTTTTTCCATAAGTATAGCGAAGCCAAAAGCAACACATTATTTTATCCTCTTAATTTTTCAATAAATTCAACTGCAGCAGCATGTGACACGGTATTGTCTTTGAAATGTTTTTTTATCAAATCCCGTTCTTCAGCAGTAGCTTGAAATTGATTTATTATATTATTCAGGTGCATTTTCATATGTCCTTCTTGAATTCCTGTTGTAGTTAACGAGCGTAATGCAGCAAAATTTTGAGCTAAACCAGCCACCGCAACAATTTCCATAAGTTCTTTTGCCGATGGTTTTTCTAACATTTGTAAGGAAAGTTTCACCAAGGGATGCAACGATGTCAATCCGCCAACCGTTCCTAAAGCCAATGGAATTTCCAACCAAAAGCTAAAAATACCGTTTTCAATTGAAGCGTGAGACAAACTTGAATACTGCCCATTTCGAGACGCATACGCGTGAATTCCAGCTTCAACCGCACGGAAATCATTTCCTGTAGCGAGCACAACCGAATCAATTCCGTTCATAATTCCTTTATTGTGCGTTACGGCACGGTACGGTTCTACTTCTGCAATTCGAACAGCTCGCACAAATTTTTCAGCAAACTCCTGTGGATTTTCAATATGCTTTTCGGCTAATTCTTCTACTTTACAAGAAACTTCTGCCCGAACCACACAATTTGGAACATAATTCGACAAAATACTCATGACCACTTGAATGTCTTTTTCAGCTTCAGAAAATTCAAGAAAATGTAATGCTTCTTCTTTTAGAGTTTTCGCAATTTGCTCCAAGCACGAATTGATAAAATTGGCACCCATGGAATCTTTTGTTTCAAAAGTCACATGCAATTGGAAATAATTTTCAATCAGATTTGTTTTGTTACGAAGTTCGATGTCTAAAATCCCACCCCCTCTTTTTTGCATATTTTTAGTGATGCTTTCAGTGGCAACCAAGAATTTATTTTTGATTTCTTTAAAAAAACGTTCCAATTTAGCAACGTCTCCTTTATACATAAAATGAACTTGACCGATTTTTTCAGTATTCAAAACCGTAGCTTTAAATCCACCTCGAGTTGACCAGTATTTTGCTGATTTTGCCGCTGCAGCTACCACCGAACTTTCCTCAATAACCATCGGAATCGTTTTGTAAACTCCATTGATAAGAAAATTGGGCGCTACGCCAAGAGGCAAATAGAAATTTGAAATCGTATTTTCTATAAATTCGTCGTGCAATTGTTGGATTTTTGAATCGGTGTTCCAATACTTTTTTATAATAGAAATGGCTTCAGAAGCATCCGAAAAATAAGAAGTGGCAATCCAGTTAATTTTGTCTTCTTTCGACAATTTCGAAAATCCAGCAATAGGGTTGATCATTTTTTTGAATTATAAATTGATGCAAATATACGGTTTAGTCAATTCTAATTTAAATAACTTTAGAAAATGAAATTGCATTTAACACAAAAAAACGTGCTCATTTGATAAATTTTCACTAAAATTGAATGTTTTTTCAAATACATCAAATATGAAATATATAAATAAAATTGTTTTATTGTTCTTATTGGCTTCATTTACAGCAATCGGACAACAAAAAATTAGTGTCGAAGCCATTTATTCAGGTGTTTTTAGAGCCAAAGGAATGGATGATTTGCAAGCTTTGCAAAATACAAATCAATATACAGTATTGAATTTTGACAGAACCTCAAGAAGTTCTCAGATTGATTTATACGATTTTGCAACACTAAAAAAAGTAGCCACATTAATTGATTCGAAAGATTTCAAAACTCTTGAAGGAATCGATAGTTATACCTTCAGTAAGGATGAAAAAACGATTTTAATCGCCAATAATTCCGACCAGATTTTCCGTCATTCGTTTGTGGCAAATTATTTTTTATATGACGTTGCCTCAAAAAAATTATCACCTTTATTTGATTATAAAATACAAGAGCCAACCTTCTCCCCTGATGGAACCCAAATTGCGTATGCAAAAGACAACAATCTTTTCATTTACAATATTGGGACAAAAACTACCAAGCAAATTACAACGGATGGAAAGAAAAATGCAATCATAAACGGAATTACGGATTGGGTTTATGAAGAAGAATTTGCATTTGTAAGAGCTTTTGATTGGAGTAGCGATAGTAAAAAATTGGCTTACATCCGTTTTGACGAAAGTCAAGTTCCAGAATTCTCGATGTCGATGTTTCACAAAGATTTATATCCAACTATTGAAACTTTTAAATATACGAAAGCGGGTGAAAAAAATTCAGAAGTTTCATTACATATATATGATGCAGTAGCAAATGCAACAAAAGACATTGCTTTAGGAAATTATTCTGATTTTTATATTGCAAGAATGAAATGGACTAACGATGCCAATGTAGTATCGGCACAAGTACTAAACCGTCATCAAGATAATTTAGATTTGTTATTTATCGATGGGAATTCTGGAGTTTCAAAAGTGGTCTTAAATGAAAAAGACAAAGCCTATGTAGATGTTACGGATAATCTAACTTTTTTAAAAGACAATAGTTTTATTTGGACAAGCGAAAAAGATGGATTCAATCATATCTATGTATATGATAAAACTGGAAAATTAAAAAACCAAGTTACAAAAGGGAAATGGGAGGTGACAAATTACTATGGTTTTGACGAAAAAAATCAAACGGTTTTTTATCAATCGGTTGAAAATGGTTCCATCAACAGAGACATTTATCGCATTGGTTTGAATGGGAAAAACAAAGTACGATTGTCTCAAAATACGGGAACGAACTCAGCGACTTTTAGTCCAAATTTCAACTATTTCATCAACTCGTTTTCAAGCGCTTCACAACCAACAACTTATACTTTAAATGAAGTTAAAAGCGGAAAACAAATTCAGGAAATTGTAAATAATGCTGCTTTGTCAGATAAATTGAAAGCATATAATTTGCCTACAAAAGAATTTTTTGTTTTGAAAACAGAAAAAGGAAATGAATTGAATGCTTGGATTTTAAAACCAAAAGATTTTGATGCTTCTAAAAAATATCCAGTTTTCATGTATCAATATTCGGGTCCTGGATCGCAACAAGTCAACAACGATTGGAACGGAACCGATGATTATTGGTTTATGATGTTGACGCAACAAGGCTATATTGTGGCTTGTGTTGACGGACGAGGTACTGGTTTCAAAGGAGCGGAATTCAAAAAAATGACTCAAAAAGAATTAGGAAAATACGAGGTTGAAGACCAAATTGACGCAGCGAAAGTTATTGGAAATTATCCCTTTGTAGATAAAACTAGAATCGGTATATTTGGCTGGTCGTTCGGTGGATTTATGGCTTCCAATTGTATTATGAAAGGAAATGATGTTTTCAAAATGGCAATAGCCGTTGCTCCGGTTACGAATTGGAGATTTTATGACAGCATTTACACCGAAAGATACATGCAAACGCCACAAGAAAATGCAAGTGGATATGATGAAAATTCGCCAATCAATCACGTGGATAAATTGAACGGAAAATTTCTATTAATTCATGGTTCTGGAGATGATAATGTGCACGTTCAAAATTCAATGCAAATGATGGAAGCACTAATTCAGGCTAACAAACAATTTGATTCCCAAATTTACCCTGACAATAATCACGGGATTTATGGGGGCAAAACCAGAATTCAATTGTATAACAAAATGACCAATTTCATATTGAATAATTTATAAGAAATTCAATTATTATTAATTGAAGATTAGAATGCAACAACCAAAAAAAACCAAATCTAAATTAACTAATTACTAAAAAAATGAATGAAACAGCAGTAAAAGCAGCACATCCAAAAGGGCTTTGGGTATTATTTGGAACAGAAATGTGGGAACGTTTCAATTTCTACGGAATGCGAGCAATTCTTACCTTGTTCTTAATCAATTCATTAATGATGAAAGAGGCTGATGCTTCTATAATTTATGGTGGATTCTTAGGACTTTGTTATTTAACACCAATGTTAGGTGGATTCATTTCTGATCGCTTTTTCGGAAATAGAAATTGTATTTTATTGGGAGGCTTAATGATGGCTGCAGGACAATTTTTATTGTTTACAAGTGCTAGCATTTTTGGTTCTAATATAAGTTTAGCTACTACTTTAATGTGGTCAGCACTTGGAATTATCATTTTTGGAAATGGATTTTTCAAACCAAACATTTCAAGTATGGTTGGAAGTTTGTACCCAAAACAAGAAAAAAGCAAACTAGATACTGCTTTTACCATTTTTTACATGGGAATCAATTTAGGTGCTTTCTTAGGACAAACAATTTGCCCATTAGTTGGCGATGTCGTAGACGGTGGCGGAGTTAGAGACGTTCACGCTTTCAAATGGGGTTTTCTTGCTGCATCAATAGCTATGCTTCTTGGAACTTTAGTTTTTTATGTTTTAAAAAATAAATATGTAGTTACTCCTGAAGGAAAACCACTTGGAGGTTTGCCTTCTGGAAATGACGCTTCTGATTTTGAAGAAGGTGAAGCTCAAAAAGCCGTTTTTTCTACTAAATCTTTAGTTTTAGCTGTTGTAGCTTTTATTGGATTATTCTTAGCATTTCAATATTTATTAGACGGAGATAACTTCATTAAAACCATTATTTACCCAATAATTTATGCTAGTGGAATTACTCTTGCAGGTTTAATCATCTCTGATAGTTCATTGACAAAAGTAGAAAGAGACCGAATTCTAGTAATATATATTGTAGCCTTTTTCATCATCTTTTTCTGGGCTGCTTTTGAACAAGCGGGTTCTTCATTAACCTTTATTGCTGACAATCAAACCGACAGAACGTTTATGTTTGGATG
>CALPQA020000153.1 GCA_943325595.2 Auritidibacter sp. Marseille-P8566 | reverse complement strand
TGTGTAAACTTGTCTTGGACGACCAATTGGCTCTTTGTTTTCACGCATTTCTTTCCATTGTGCAATCCACCCTGGTAATCTTCCGATAGCGAACAACACGGTAAACATGTCTGTTGGAATTCCTAAGGCACGGTAAATAATACCGGAATAGAAATCTACATTTGGATATAATTTTCTAGAGACGAAATAATCATCTACTAAAGCAGCAGCTTCTAATTTTTTTGCAATTTCCAAAATCGGATCATTAACTCCTAAAGTTGCCAATACTTCATCCGCAGCTTTTTTAATGATTTTTGCTCTTGGGTCAAAGTTTTTGTATACTCTATGTCCAAATCCCATTAAACGGAATGGATCGTCTTTATCTTTGGCTTTCGCCATATATTTGTCTGCGTCACCACCATTTTTTTGAATTTCTTCTAACATTTCAAGAACAGCTTGATTTGCTCCACCATGAAGTGGTCCCCAAAGTGCAGAAACTCCTGCAGAAATAGAGGCGAATAATCCAGCATGAGAAGAACCTACCATTCTTACTGTTGATGTTGAACAGTTTTGTTCATGGTCACCGTGAAGAATGAATAATTTATTTAATGCATCAATTACAACTGGGTTTGAAGTATATGGTCCTGTAGGTATTTCAAACATCAAACGCATGAAGTTATCAACGTATCCTTGTGTATTATCGTAATAATTCAATGGATAACCCATACTTTTTCTGTACGTCCAAGTTGCAATAACAAGAAATTTTGCCATCGTTTTGCAAACCGCCTCATACATTTCTTTTTCATTATCAACATTCACCGATTTTGGATTGAATGCCGTTAATGCGCTCGTCAAAGAAGACAAAACACCCATTGGATGCGCCGTTTTTGGAAACCCATCAATGATGTTTTTCATTTCTTCATTAACCAAGGTATATTTTCTGATATTGGTTTCGAATTTTTCTAGCTCTGGTTTTGTAGGTAATTCACCAAAAATTAAAAGATAGGAAACCTCTAAAAAATTAGCTTTATCCGCTAAATCTTCAATTGCGTAGCCTCTGTATCGTAAAATTCCTTCTTCTCCATCTAGGAAAGTGATTTCACTTTTACAAGAACCAGAATTTTTATAACCTGGATCAAGAGTGATGGCACCTGAAAGGTCTCTTAATTTATTGATATCGATGGCAACTTCATTTTCGGAACCAACGATTACTGGGAATTCATATTTTTTTCCTTCTAATTCTAAAACAGCTACTTTTGACATAATATGTGGGAAATAATCTTATTAAATTATAATTAACAAAAATAAGGTATTCAAATTAATTACAAAAGAAATACGGTAACGATTTCGTTAAATTATGCTTAAAAATTGGTCATTTAGCATACATTAACAACTATAAATGAAAAAACACCCATTTAGACCGTATAATCTAATGGGTGTTTCTAATATTATTGAAAAAATTATTTCGTTTTGAACGCTTTTACGCCAGGGAAATAAGCAGTATCGCCTAATTCTTCTTCAATCCTTAATAATTGATTGTATTTTGCCATTCTATCACTTCTTGAAGCAGAACCTGTTTTTATTTGACCGCAATTCAAAGCTACTGCTAAATCAGCGATGGTGTTGTCTTCGGTTTCGCCTGAACGGTGCGACATTACAGAAGTAAATCCAGCATTTTTAGCCATATTTACAGCTGCAATAGTTTCAGTTAAAGTACCGATTTGGTTTACTTTTACCAAAATTGAATTGGCTATTCCTCTTTCAATTCCTGTAGATAAACGTTCTACATTGGTTACAAATAAATCGTCTCCAACTAATTGTGTTTTATGACCAATTTTATCGGTTAAATATTTCCATCCGTCCCAATCGTTTTCATCCATTCCGTCTTCAATAGAAATAATTGGATAATTGGCAGCCAATTCCGCTAAATAATCGGCTTGTTCTTCTGATGTTCTGATTTTACCTGTTTCACCTTCAAATTTCGTGTAATCGTATTTACCATCTACATAAAATTCAGAAGAAGCACAATCTAAAGCAACCATAATTTCGTCACCAAAAGTATATCCAGCAGCTTCTACTGCTTTTTTGATAGTATCTAAAGCATCTTCAGTTCCACCCGCTAAATTAGGTGCAAAACCTCCTTCATCACCTACAGCCGTACTCAAACCTCTGTCGTGTAATACTTTTTTAAGGTGGTGGAAAATTTCCGTTCCCATTTGCATAGCTTGTGTAAAAGTGGTTGCTTTTACTGGGATAATCATAAATTCTTGAAACGCAATTGGCGCATCAGAATGAGAACCACCATTGATAATATTCATCATTGGAACAGGTAATGTGTTGGCAGAAACTCCACCAATATAGCGGTATAAAGGCAATCCTAATTCATTGGCAGCTGCTTTGGCTACAGCCAATGAAACCCCAAGAATAGCATTTGCACCAAGATTTGATTTATTTGGTGTACCGTCTAAAGCAATCATCGTTTGATCGATTAGATTTTGTTCGAAAATTGATATTCCTAATAATTCTTCAGCAATTGTTGTATTTACATTTTCAACTGCTTTCAAAACTCCTTTTCCAAGGAAAGCTTTACCACCATCGCGTAATTCAGCAGCTTCGTATTTACCAGTTGATGCTCCAGAAGGAACCGCAGCTCTTCCTAAAACGCCGTTTTCTGTAATTACATCTACTTCAATTGTAGGATTTCCTCTTGAATCGAAAATTTGTCTTGCGTGAATTTTGATAATAATGCTCATTTTTTATGGTTATTGTTGATTAATACTAATTTATAAATTTATATTGCAAATATATTATATCCTTTTGAATGATTATTTGAAACCAATTAATGTTATTAACTCAAACGTTTTAGTTTACTGAAGTTTTTATATTTTCTATAAATTGGTCAAATAAATAGGCTGCATCGTGAGGTCCAGGACTTGCTTCAGGATGATATTGTACTGAAAAACAGCTTTTGTTTATCATTCTCATTCCTGCTACGGTTCCGTCATTTAGATGCAAATGGGTGATTTCAAAATCGGGATGTTGTTCCAATTCTTCTTTATTTACAGCAAAACCATGATTTTGAGATGTAATTTCACCTTTCCCTGATATTAGATTTTTAATCGGGTGGTTAATCCCTCGATGACCGTTGAACATTTTATAAGTTGAAATTCCATTTGCCAAGGCAATCATTTGATGCCCTAAACAAATTCCAAAAACAGGCGTGTTTGTTTGTAATATTTGACGAGTAACTGCTTGCACTTCTTTCAGTGGGTCTGGATCTCCAGGACCGTTAGAAAGGAAATAACCATCAGCATTGAAGGCTTTCAAATCTTCAAAAGAAGTATTGTAAGGAAATACTTTAATATAACAATCTCTGGTGTCAAGACATCGCAAGATATTGGTTTTTATTCCTAAATCTAAAGCAGCAATTTTATAGGTTGCGTTTTCATTTCCGAAATAATAAGGCTCTTTTGTAGATACTTTTGAGGCCAATTCCAGTCCTTTCATATTAGGAACCAAAGCTAATTTAGCTTTTAAATCTTCGATTGACGAACCGTCAGTGCAAATTACTGAATTCATAGCTCCGTTTTCACGGATATAACTTACTAAAGCTCTAGTGTCGACATCGGAGATGGCTACAAGATTTACTTTTTCAAAATAATCGTAAAGACTTTCAGAAGCATCAGGTCTTGAATAATTGAAACTGAAATTTTTGCAAACTAATCCTGCAATTTTTATTCCATCAGAATCAACTTCGTTTGTATGAACACCATAGTTTCCAATGTGTGGATTGGTAGCCACCATGATTTGTCCAAAATAAGATGGATCTGTAAAAATTTCTTGGTATCCCGTCATTCCAGTGTTAAAACAAACTTCTCCGAATGCTGTTCCTTCGATACCGATAGATTTTCCATGAAAAATAGTTCCATCACTTAGGAGTAGAATTGCTGGTTTTCTGTTTGAATATTTCATTGTTCTTGTTGTTGTGTTGTGGTTGCAAATTTAATTTAAAAAAAGGTGTTGTGAAAATTTAATTTCTTGAGAAGCCAAAAAAAACTATTTAGCCCTGATGGAAATGGAAATCCCAAGCTTTTGCTTGGATTGCAATGTACAGCAGGAAAATGATTGGTTTAAAATGCCTGAAACTTCGCTCCAAAAAAAAAGACAAACGTTAAAGTTTGCCTTTGATAAATTTTATAATGCATCGTAATGTTTAAGAATTTTTGCAACATCATTTTCATTAGAAAAAGAAAAATCATTTTCGGAAGCATACTTCTTAATAATATCTTTTTTGTCAGCTAATTGCTTTAGAATATCGCTTTTGTTAAGCTTAATTTTGACAACTTTTCCGTTTGAATAAAAATAATAGGAGAACACTTGCACATACTTGTCTTCGCTTATCATGGCTTGTGTCATAGGATTTAAAACACCTTGTTCTACCGCAATTGCAAATTCTTTATACAGTTGGATTTTTTCAGAACTATATACTTCTAAAGAGAGTCCTTGAAATTCACCAACATTTCTAACTTTATACTTATTATTTGAATTAATGATGTAATCAAATTGTCCTAGATCATATTGAAAAACGGAATCTTTAGAAATAAGAGATTCTAGTGTCTTTGTTTTTAAGTTAAAATTTAAATTAAAAAGTTGTCTTGATTCTCCATTTTTAGTTTGGACATTATATTGTCCAGTGAAATTTGGGAAGAGATACACAGATCCTTTTATAGCACTATTTTTAGTAGAATTTGGAATCCATAAACCGGAAGTCATTATATTTCCTTGGTATCCAAAATTGAAGTTGGCGGATGATTTACTGGTATCGGATCCTTGGCAAAAAGCATTAAAAGAAATAAAAGATAATAGCAGGGCAAAAAATAATTTTTTCATTGGATAGATTTATATGTATTAGAAAACAAAAAAGGACAAGCTAGAATTGCTTGTCCTTTGATATATTAAATAATGATCAACATTATTCAGCAGCATCAGTAGTATCGGCTTCGGCAACTGGAGTTTCAGTAACTTCTGTTGAAGTTTCATCTGCTTTTTTTGCTTTTCCACCTCTACGGCTTTTTGCTTTTTTAACTTCTTTTTTACCACCATTGTAAAGTTCATTGAAATCTACTAGTTCGATCATTGCCATATCGGCATTATCTCCTAAACGATTTCCAACTTTGATGATACGCGTGTATCCACCTGGACGATCTCCTACTTTTGCAGCTACGTCTCTGAACAAGTCAGTTACCGCATATTTGCTTCTTAGGTAAGAAAAAACGATACGTCTGTTGTGAGTGGTATCTGCTTTTGATTTTGTAATTAAAGGCTCAACAAATTGTTTTAGCGCTTTTGCTTTAGCTACAGTTGTATTAATACGTTTGTGCTCGATTAGAGAACAAGCCATATTAGCTAACATAGATTTTCTATGTGCAGTCTGTCTGCCTAAATGATTGAATTTTTTTCCGTGTCTCATTGGTATGTTAAATTTAATCCCGCAAGCGGGACTAGATTATTCTTTATCTAGTTTGTATTTAGCTAAATCCATTCCGAAGGTTAAATTTTTAATTGCAACTAGTTCATCTAGTTCAGTTAAAGATTTTTTACCGAAATTACGGAATTTCATTAGGTCATTTTTATTGAATGATACTAAGTCACCTAATGTATCAACTTCAGCCGCTTTCAAACAATTTAATGCTCT
>CALPQA020000152.1 GCA_943325595.2 Auritidibacter sp. Marseille-P8566 | reverse complement strand
TGATGCCCTTAATGTCATTTGGAGTTCAAAATACTTTAATCCGATTTTATTCAAAATACAAAACAGAAGAAGAACGAGATCGATTTTTGAGTTTCATGCTTCTTTTGCCCGTTTTTATTGCAATTCCAATTGGTTTATTGGGTATCTTATTCCATAATCAAATTGCCTTTTATATATTGATAGAAAATCCTAGCACAGTTCCTTTTTTATGGTTAATTCCTTTAATCGGAATTTTTATGGGCTATTTTGAAATCTTTTATGCTTGGGTAAAAGTACATTTTCAATCTGTTTTTGGAAATTTTCTGAGCGAAGTGGGAACCAGAGTTATTATAATGATTTTACTTTTCGCTGTTTATGCAGATTGGATTGAAAAGGACACATTTGTATATTTACTTTCGGGAGTTTATGGACTGCAATGTTTTGCCATGATGTGCTTTGCAATACAGGTTAAAAAACCTGTTTTTAGTTTTCAAATTCCCGCTGATGTTAAAGGAATTCTAAGGTATTCTTTTTTTATTATAGCTACAGGAACCGTTTCTGTTATGCTAATTGATTTCGATAAAGTCATGATTCCATTGTATCAGAACATTAGCAATAACGCTTTTTATTCAGTTGCTGTTTTTATCGCTATGGTAATATCGGTTCCAAGTAAGGCAATGATGCAAATTATATATCCCCTTACAGCGCAATTGATAAACGAAAATAAGTGGGAAGAACTGAGTTTGTTGTATAAAAAAAGTGCCATTAATCTTCAAGTTTTTGGTGGTTTAATTTTGTTGGGCATATTTCTGAATTGTAAAGAATTATACCAGTTGCTTCCTCTAGAATATTCAGGTGGAATTTCGGTAGTATTTCTGATTGGATTATCTAAATTCTACGACATGATCTTGGGAAATAATGTTGCTATTATTCTAAACACAAAATATTATAGGTGGTTTTTATTTTTTAATTTGGTTTTAATTTTCATGATGATTGGTTTGTACATGATTTTGATACCCATTTATGGAATTACTGGCGCAGCTTTAGCCACTTTTTTAGCTGTTTTTATATACAATACAGCCAAATTGATTTTGGTATATTGGAAAATGAACGTCTTTCCATTTACCATAAAAACACTTTATTCCTTCGGAATCATAATCCTTGTTTTTCTAGCCTTTTATTTTTGGGATTTTGACTTTCATCCAATACTAAACATAGTTATAAAATCTATTTTAATTACAATAGTTTACTGTTTATTGAATTATAAATTTAAAATTGGAATTGAATTGAATGAAGTTTTCGATAAATTTAAATCTAAAGTGAAGTTCTAATCTCGATTTTTTAACTACTGTTTTATTGAAAATTCATCACTTCTTTAGTACATTCGCTTTAAAATTTCAAATACAGCCAAATCAATGAAGCATTTTTTTACCTATTTAGTAATAATTTCGTTTTTTATATCACCTGCCTTTAAGGTAAATGCTCAGGTTTACAATGCCAATTACGCCGCTGTTGTAAACCAATGTTCAGCATCAACTGTATTATCAAATTTAACTGAATATGAGAATTTAGGGGTAAAACGCAGAGGAACAGTTGCTCTTGATAACACTTTGACTTGGTTAAAAAACAAATATTTAAGTTATGGCTATACTGCAAGCCAAATTACTGAAGATTCCTATACTTACACTGGTTCTACGGCTGTTTGTAAGAATCTAATTGTGACTAAAATTGGTACTGTTTATCCTAATACTTTCGTAATTATTGATGGCCATTACGATTCATTAAATGGAACGGGTACCAATGATAATGGAAGTGGATTGGTTTGTATTTTGGAAGTTGCAAGATTATTGCAAAACATTCCAACACAATATTCTATAAAATTCATCAATTTTAGTGGCGAGGAAGATGGATTGCAAGGAAGTCAGCATTTTGTTACTTCGGTTGTGAATAGTACTACTCCAAAAATGAATATCAAATTGGTTTTTAACTTGGATGAAGTTGGGGGTGTTGCAGGATTAGTAAATAATACAATTACTTGCGAAAATGACACTTCTACACCAACTTCGAATAATGCAGCTTCAAATACCATTACCAATGAATTAATAACTTGTGTTGGTTTGTATTCGCCTTTAAATACTTTTTTAGATCGTGCGTATTCTTCGGATTATATGCCGTTTCAAAGTAACAATGAGATAATTACTGGTTTTTTTGAAAAAAATGAAACAACGCACAAACATACGACTTCAGATTTTTTAATTTATATGGATCCGACCTATAATTATAACGTTGCCAAAGCAGCAATAGGAGCGATGTTGCATTTTGCTGTGGTGGATATTTCGATGTCAAATGATGAATTTGAAACTGGTTTTCAAGGTAGTTTTTTTCCGAATCCCACTAAGGATTCTCTAAATATCAATTGTGGAAAATTAGATAGAAAGTATACTTTTAACTTGGTTGATTTACAAGGAAAGATTGTTTTTTCAAAAGCATTTGAACAAGCAAAACAAACGGAATCTATTCCTGTTACTGATTTCAGAAAAGGGATGTATCTGGCAGTGATTGTCTCCGGAGATAAAAGATATACTAAGAAAATAGTTATTGATTAGAGAAGTTCATAAAATCCTTTTTTAGGTATTGATGAAAACTCAAATTTAAAACTATCCGGAAACTGCGTTAGGGATTGAAGTGAAAATCCCAAGCTTTTTAGCTTGGATTGTAACGTAAAGCCCGGCCCTTTTGGGAACGCCCAAAATTAAATTTTAAAATTAGTTTTTAACTATTTTAGTAAACCTAACCGTTTCGTCCATTGTTATTTTAACGAAATACAACCCACTTGCTAAATCTTCAACATTTACATTAAATAATTGGCTGTCAGAAAGTGTTTGTTCCAGAACTATTTTACCTGAATAATCTATAATTTGATAGCTCACTTTTGAAGCCGATTTACCTAACGATACCGTTAAAATTTCATTTGTTGGATTAGGATATAGTTGGAATAACGCTTTAGAATTATCAGTCACTCCCATAGTTGACAGCGCAATTGGATGGTTAATTTCGTCCCAACTTTTGTTTAAATTTTCTACATACAAATTAACAGAATAGTTTCCAGCACTCGAATAGGAATGTGATGGACTTTGTAAAGTGCTGGTTGTTCCATCGCCAAAATCCCAAAACCAAGAAGTTACGCCAGAGCTTGTATCCGTGAAGTTTACGGTCAAGGCGTTAGCAACAGAGGTGAAATTTGCAGTTGGTTTGTGTTGTTTCCACAAAAAAGAAGTGGAGCGATCTAAAACGATAGGCCAGTATGAATTTCCACCGGTTCCATTTGACCAAGTTCCATTTGCAGCTCCATAAAATTCATGGCCAACATTTGGAACAAAATAAGTTTCTTTATTGGTGAAATTCAACGCGTTTAATTTGGTGTTAATTGGGTTACTACCATCCGCTTGTGGAAGAGAAGAATAACCAAATGGGCTACCAGTATTGAAAGAAACCGTAGCATCTGCTTCACCATGAATTAGAAAAACAGGCGTATTATTATTAGCGGTAATTAAATTAGTACTTTGAATGGCGCCCCACATAGAGATTACGGCATCCGGTTTTCCATTGAAACTTAGGTTTGCACCGATATCTAAACCTCCTAAATCTGGGGCAATATGAGAATATGGAGCTATTAGGTTCGTGTAAGGATAAACTCCGGTTTCAATAGGTTTTTCAGAAATTTGATCTAGGTAAATACTGTGCAAAGCGATAAATGCTCCTGCGCTACTTCCTACAAAATACACTTTATTTGGGTCGATTCCGTAGGTTGCTGCGTTGGCTCTAAAATAGCGAATTGCAGCTCTTCCATCTTGCAAACCTCTATAAACGGCTCTTGTTGAATGCATCGCTATGTTGTCGGTAACACTAAAACCTAATCTATAGTCAATTGTTGCAGTTACATATCCTTTTCGAGCAAAATAATCACAAAAAGCCATCATGTCATCTACATTTTTACTTCCTGAAAAGAAACCTCCTGGATGAGCAAAAATAATTACAGGTCGGTTTGTGAAAGTATCTCCTTGTGGTTTGTAAATGTCCATTAATAAGTTTTGTGAAGTAGTACTGGATTCTACTGTTCCGAAACCATCAACAGAAGGAGCGGATCCGTAAACCACGTTTTGAGTTATTATTGAAGAGGGAAAAAGAGTATTTGTATATCTATATCGTTGAGAAAAACTTAAAAAATGGAATAGAAGGATTGCAATTAAAAGTAATTTTTGTTTCATAAATTCAGTATTTAGCATCAAATGTAACAATAAATTTAAACATTAAAGTTTCTCTTTTAAGTATTTACCTGTAATTGAAGCTTTGTTTTTAATAATTTCTTCTGGTGTTCCTACCGCCAAAATTTGACCGCCATTTTCTCCACCTTCAGGACCTAAATCGATAATATAATCAGCACATTTAATCATATCTAAATTGTGTTCTATTACAATTATCGAATGTCCTTTATCAATTAAAGCATCAAAAGAAGTGAGTAGTTTCTTGATGTCATGAAAATGCAATCCTGTGGTTGGTTCGTCAAAAACAAATAGTGCTTTATCTTTTGTACTTCCTTTTACAAGAAACGATGCTAATTTAATTCGTTGTGCTTCTCCACCAGAAAGAGTAGAGGAGGATTGTCCCAATTGAACGTATCCCAATCCAACATCTTGTAAAGGTTGTAATTTTTGAACTATTTTGGTGAGATTTGCATTTTTGAAAAATTCCAAAGAATCATCCACAGTCATGGTCAAAATATTATCGATATTCTTACCTTCAAAATATACTTCAAGCACTTCTTTTTTAAAACGCTTTCCGTTACACGCCTCACAAGGTAATTGAACATCGGCCATAAATACCATTTCTACATTTATAGAACCTTCGCCTTTGCAGGCTTCACAGCGACCACCATCAACATTAAAGGAGAAATGTTTAGGCTGATATCCTCGAATTTTAGATAATTTTTCTTTGGCATATAAATCTCGAATATCATCGTACGCCTTAATATACGTAACAGGATTAGAGCGAGAACTTCTTCCAATTGGATTCTGATCTACATATTCTATATGTTGGATTTTGTGGTAATAGCCTCGCATTTCTGTAAATTGCCCGGCTTTTTCTCCAATTCCGTCCAATTTTTTTTGCATTGCTGGAAACAGAATTTTCTTCACTAATGTACTTTTTCCACTTCCTGAAACCCCTGTGATAACTGTTAAAACTTCCAAAGGAAACTTGACATCCACATTTTGCAAATTATTTTCACGAGCCCCTAGAATTTCGATGTAGGTTCCCCATTTTCTTCGAATTCTGGGTACTGCAATTTCTAAATTTCCATTCAAATATTTTGATGTTAGCGAATCGGATTTAAGGATTTCAGCAAATGTTCCTTGCGCTACTAATTCGCCACCATGTGTTCCTGCTTCTGGACCAATATCGATTATCATATCGGCGGCCTTCATTATGTCCTCATCGTGTTCAACAACGATTACCGTATTTCCTAAATCACGAAGAGAAAGCAAAACTTTTATTAATCTTTCGGTATCTTTTGGGTGTAAACCGATACTTGGTTCGTCTAAAATATACATGGAACCTACTAAACTACTGCCTAGTGAAGTCGCCAAATTAATACGTTGCGATTCCCCTCCTGATAATGTAGCAGAATTTCTATTTAACGTT
>CALPQA020000151.1 GCA_943325595.2 Auritidibacter sp. Marseille-P8566 | reverse complement strand
GATAATTTAGAAGGAATTACAGAAGTTGGTTTTAGAATAGAATCATTAGAATAATATTATGGCAGTTAAAAAAAATAGCACTCCAATCAAAGACATCGATTACTATAAAAAGAAATTTTGGAAGGTTTTCTTTTACAGTTTAGGTGGTTTATTTGTGTTTTTCCTTTTTGCTTCGTGGGGACTTTTAGGTTCTATGCCCTCGTTTGAAGATTTAGAAAATCCAGACTCTAATTTGGCAACAGAGGTAATTTCATCTGATGGGGTAACCATTGGAAAATTTTACAACGAAAACAGGACTTCAATAAAATACCAAGATTTACCAAAACACCTTGTTGATGCATTGGTTGCAACCGAAGACGAGCGTTTTTATGAGCACTCCGGAATTGACGGAAGAGGAACGCTAAGAGCTATTGCTAGTTTAGGAACTAGCGGTGGAGCAAGTACTTTGACACAACAATTAGCCAAACAATTATTTCACGGAGAAGGCTCTAAATTTTTGCCCTTCAGAATTATTCAAAAAGCTAAAGAATGGATAATCGCCATTAGATTAGAGAAACAATACACCAAAAATGAAATCATCGCAATGTATTTCAACAAAGCCGATTTTGTGAATACGGCTGTTGGAATTCGCTCTGCGGCAAAAGTTTATTTTGGTAAAGAACCCCGCGATTTGACTGTGAATGAAAGTGCTATGTTGGTTGGAATGTTAAAAAACCCTTCGCTATTCAATCCTATAAAAAGATTAGAAAAAGTAACCAACAGACGCAATACCGTTTTGGGACAAATGGTAAAAAACCATTTTTTATCAGAAAGTTCAAAGGCAGCTTTTGAAAAACAACCTATCGTTTTGGATTTTCATCCCGAAAGCCACAAAGATGGAATTGCAACCTATTTCCGAGAATATTTAAGGGAATTTATGAAAAACTGGTTGAAAGACAATAAAAAACCGGACGGCTCTGAATATGACATTTATAGAGATGGTTTGAAGATTTATACCACTATCGATTCAAGAATTCAAACCTATGCTGAAGAAGCCGTTACCGAGCATTTGACTAATTTGCAAAAAGAGTTTTTCTCACAAGCTAAAACAAACAAAAACGCGCCTTTCATCAATATTTCGCAGATTGAAACCGATAAAATTCTAATGCAAGCGATGAAATCTTCCCAAAGATGGCGCGAACTAAAAGAACAAGAAAAAAGTGACGACGAAATCATTAAATCGTTTGGAATTAAAACAAAGATGACTGTATTTACTTGGCAAGGCGAAAGAGATACAATTATGACACCAACAGATTCAATCCGTTATTACAAACATTTTTTACAAACAGGTTTAATGTCGATGGAACCTCAAACAGGTCATGTAAAAGCGTGGGTTGGAGGAATTAATTATAAATATTTCCAATACGATCACGTTGGTCAAGGGGCACGACAAGTAGGGTCTACTTTCAAGCCTTTCGTATATGCAACCGCAATTGAGCAACTAAATATGTCGCCTTGCGATTCTATTATCGATTCTCCATTTACAATTCCGGTAGGGCGTCACCACGTTACTGAAACTTGGACACCTAGCAATTCCGACAACAAATACCGTGGAATGGTCACTTTGAAAAAAGCATTGGCCAACTCCATAAACACTGTTTCAGCTAAATTAATGGACAAAGTAGGCCCAGAAGCCGTAGTTGAATTGGCACACAAACTTGGAATAAAATCTGAAATTCCAGTACAACCATCGATTGCATTGGGAGCAGTAGAAATTACCGTTGAAGATATGGTTGCCGCTTACAGCACGTTTGCCAATCAAGGCGTTTACATCAAGCCACAATTCATCACTAGAATTGAAGATAAAAATGGCGTGGTAATTTACGAACCAATTCCCGAATCGCACGATGTATTGAACAAAGACATCGCTTTTGCAGTCATAAAATTATTAGAAGGCGTTACTGAAGAAGGTTCAGGTTCTAGACTAAGAACTCAAGGTGGTGGCTACGGTTACGAAAGAGTTACGGGATATCCATATGTATTTACCAATCCAATCGCAGGAAAAACAGGAACTACTCAAAATCAATCCGACGGTTGGTTTATGGGAATGGTTCCCAATCTTGTCACCGGAATTTGGGTGGGTTGCGAAGATCGTTCAGCGCGTTTCAAAAGCATCACCTACGGTCAAGGAGCCGTCGCGGCATTACCAATTTGGGGTATTTTAATGAAAAAATGCTACAACGACGAAACATTAACCATCTCAAAAGAAGATTTCGAAAGACCTGATAATCTTTCGATAAAAGTGGATTGTTGGTCGCCACCCGTGAAGAAAGATTCTACAGAAACCGAGCAAAATACAGACGAATTTAGTTTATAGTTTTTTTGGAGCTTTTTCCAGCTGTACGTTGCAATCCACGCCCAAAAGCGTGGGATTTCCACTGCTATCTGGGCTAGGGTTTTCGGTATAAAATAATAATTTACTTTTCAGTACTACTTTTAAAAGAACCCCAAAATTATAGATTTATGATTTTGGGGTTCGTTTTATTCCAATATTGTGAAAAAATTGACAAATAAATCCCTATTTTTGAAGTACCTAAAAACACAGAAAAACTAAAAAACGATATGATCAACAAAAAGGTAAACACTGTTCAAGACGCACTTGTGGGAATTGAAAACGGAATGACTATAATGCTCGGAGGATTTGGTTTATGCGGGATCCCTGAGAATTGCATCGCCGAATTAGTTCAAAAAGGAAGCAACGATTTAACGTGTATTTCTAACAATGCCGGTGTTGACGATTTTGGACTTGGTTTGCTCTTGCACAAAAAGCAAATCAAAAAAATGATTTCTTCTTATGTTGGAGAAAATGCCGAATTTGAACGCCAAATGCTTTCTGGAGAATTAGACGTAGAACTTATACCACAAGGAACACTTGCCGAAAGATGCCGCGCAGCTCAAGCAGGAATTCCCGCTTTTTTTACACCAGCAGGATTCGGTACCGAAGTTGCTATTGGCAAAGAAACACGAGAATTCAGCGGAAAAATGCATGTCATGGAACACGCTTTCAAAGCTGATTTTGCTATTGTAAAAGCATGGAAAGGCGATACGGCTGGAAACCTTATCTTTAAAGGAACCGCTAGAAATTTTAATCCTTGTATGGCAGGTGCTGCAAAAATCACCATTGCAGAAGTAGAAGAATTAGTCGAAGCTGGGGAACTTGATCCCAACCAAATTCATATTCCAGGCATATTCGTACAACGCATTTTTCAAGGAGAGAAATATGAAAAGAGAATTGAACAACGCACAGTGAGGCAAAAGTAATTTGAAAATTATTTAATTTGAAAATTTGATGATGAGAAACGATAAGGATAATTTAATTGTAAAATTAAGATTCAAAAAATAAAACTATGGCTCTAGATAAAAATGAAATCGCAAAACGCATCGCGAAAGAAGTTAAAAACAATTATTTTGTAAACCTCGGAATTGGTATTCCAACCTTAGTGGCCAACTATGTACGGAAAGATATTGCTGTAGAATTTCAAAGTGAAAACGGAGTACTTGGCATGGGTCCGTTTCCTTTTGAAGGCGAGGAAGACGCCGATATTATTAATGCAGGAAAACAAACGATTACTACGTTGCCGGGAGCGAGTTATTTTGACTCGGCGATGAGTTTTGGGATGATTCGTGGGCAACACGTTGATTTGACCATTCTTGGCGCTATGGAAGTATCAGAAAACGGAGATATTGCCAACTGGAAAATTCCTGGGAAAATGGTAAAAGGAATGGGAGGCGCTATGGATTTAGTAGCTTCTGCCGATAATATCATTGTTGCCATGATGCACGTGAACAAAGCTGGAGAAAGCAAAATCCTTAAAAAATGTACTTTGCCATTAACAGGCGTAGGTTGTGTGAAAAAAGTTGTTACCGAATTGGCCGTACTTGAAATCACACCAAAAGGATTCAAATTATTGGAACGGGCACCGGGCGTTTCTGTAGAACATATCATTGCTTCAACCGAAGCCGATTTACTTATAGAAGGTGAAATCCCTGAAATGGTAATTAATTAAAAGAAACCATTTTAGCAGCCATCAATTTGAAGCATTATAAAAAATCCTATTATTGTAAATCAATAATAGGATTTTTTATGAGTTGTAGTTTCATTTTAAATAGTGGAAAATAAGTACGTTTTTTGAACTTTCTATTACTACCAGCGGGTTTGGGTTATAAATTAAGATTTATTTTTCGGTTATTACTAAACATTTAAATAAAAACCATTTTTCTATTAAGCCAAATACCCAAATTGCTTTAGTGTTTGTTGGCAGTAGGCATTTTACGTTCAATTATTCTTTTTGATGTTCGATTTTATTTTTGCGTTAATAATTTCTGCTAAACCAGCAAGAGTAAAGAACGTAATTGCAATTATAAAAAGATAATTTTTTAGTGCTGCATCTTCTTTTTCAATAAATGAGATACAACCAATAGACACTAGATTTCCGAGCCATAAAATGTTAAGCCATTTTTTAATTTTTATTGTCCGTGATGCAAGCAGCCAATTTCTATATTTTTCATTATCAGGATAACTTTTGACTAAATAGCGAAAGTCTTTCGTCGCTTTGCCGTAATTTTTATTATTATAATTTTCAACTCCTCTTGTCCAAATTAGCATTTCATACATTGGAATTTTTACTAGTTCATTCCAAGAACTATCTTCGAAAAGTTCAATTGATTTATCGAGATATGGAATTGCCTTTTTGGAACTTCCATAGTTGGAAAGTGAAAGAGCATAGTCAGAAGTTAAACGCATAATTCCATCATAATCAGGATTTGCTTTTGTTTTGTCAACACCTTCAATTGTATTTTGATTTTCTTCGTAAAAGTCAATAAATTGCTTTGGAACTCTATTCTTATTTTCTGAGTAAATTTTTTCGCAAAGTGTTTCTATTTCGTTCATTTTGTTATGTTCGTTTATTTCTGTTTCGGTTAGATGCTTACTGCCAACTTGTTTATACTCGCTAAAAAACAATATCTACATACTCATATTAGAGTCGATTATCACCATTCAATAGCGTATTTCTTTCAAATATAGTGTTTTAATTGTCATTGTGGTGAAACGAAACGTGGCAATTTATTTTCAAAATTTTCTTGCGTTTGCGTGAAGGATGGCAGTGGAAATCCCACGCCATTGCGAGGAGGCACGACGTGGCAATCTCGTGGATTGCAACGAACAGCCCGACCGAGTTTACCACAGATTACCTCGTACCTCACAATGTTCTAAACGAAGGGCACGCCCCAAAAAAAAAAACCCTCACATTCAAGCTGAATTTATTTCAGCTTTGTGCAAGGGTAATTTTATATTATTTTTAGTTAGTTACTGTCAACCAGCAACCATTAACCGTCAACCAATTAGTATCTGTAATATTCTGGTTTGAATGGTCCTTGAACTTCAACACCAATGTATTCTGCTTGGTCTTGACGCAACGTTTCTAATTCAACGCCTAGTTTTGCTAAGTGCAACATCGCTACTTTTTCATCTAAATGTTTTGGCAACATATAAACGTCGTTGTTGTAGGCCGCGCTGTTTTTCCACAATTCAATTTGAGCCAAGGTTTGATTGGTAAATGAGTTACTCATTACAAAACTTGGGTGACCTGTAGCACAACCAAGGTTTACCAAACGTCCTTCGGCCAAAACTAAAATGTCAACACCATCAATTGTATATTTGTC
>CALPQA020000150.1 GCA_943325595.2 Auritidibacter sp. Marseille-P8566 | reverse complement strand
GCAACCGCAATAAGAAATTATGTGCGAGTTACTGGAGAAATGGCAGAGCGGTCGAATGCGGCAGTCTTGAAAACTGTTGACTGTAACAGGTCCGGGGGTTCGAATCCCTCTTTCTCCGCCAGTAGAAATACAAATGGTTACAAAACCCACTAAATTCAACGATTTAGTGGGTTTTTTCGTTTCTAGGAATATCAAATTATTCATTTAATCTCAAAGTTTTGGTGTCTTTCAAGGTGTCACTAAATTATAAAAATTTAAGTGACACCTCTCACAGAAAACCACCAGTACAACAAGGTGTTCAACAACATATTCAAAATATGTACATCTTGTTTGTAATTATTAGAAATTTTAAATTTAATAATAACTAAAAGGTTACCACTTATGAACACAACTGTATCAATTCTCTTTTACATCAAGAGATCAAAAGCCAACAACGAGGGCATTTGCCCTATTTATGCAAGAGTAACAATCCAAGCCAAACGATTTGAGTTTAGTGCAAACAAGTATGTAAATCCAGAGAAATGGTCATCAGAAGGCACCAAAGTTAAGGGTACTAATGAAGAAGCTAGAACAATAAATAGCCATCTGGATTATTTGAAAAATCAAGTTTTGGAAGCCGAAAAAAGATTATTCAAAAAAGACATCAAAGTTACTTCCGAAAATTTGAAGAATGAATTGTTTGGAGTTGCTGAAACGAAACGAATGCTAATCCCAATCTTCCAAGACCATAATAACAAAATAAAAGAGTTGGTTGGCAAAGAATATGCGCCAGGAACATTAGAACGTTATAGAACATCTTTGAGCCATACCATCGAATTCCTGCAATGGAAATACAAAGTTTCCGATATTGAGATTAACAAAATAGATCACGCTTTTATCACCGATTATGAATTTTGGTTAAGAAGCGTTAGAAATTGTGCTAACAACACCGCCGTAAAATACATCAAGAATTTCAGTAAAATAATTAAGCTTTGTCTGGCCAATGATTGGCTAGACAAAAATCCTTTTGCAAATTATAAATCTAAAGTTAAAGAAGTCGAGAGAGTTTATTTATCTGAAGAAGAAATTCAAAACATCATTAACAAAGATTTCAAAACCGAACGATTGTCTTTGGTGCGTGATATATTCCTTTTTAGCTGCTTTACTGGTTTGGCTTACATTGATGTCAAAAACTTAACAAAGTCGCATATAAGCATCGGTATTGATGGCGAAAAGTGGATATTTACCCACAGACAGAAAACCGAAACCGCTTCCAAAATTCCTATTCTTCCAGTAACGCAAATGATTATTGATAAATACGCTGACCATCCTAAAAGTAATAACGAAGACAGACTTTTGCCAATTTTAACCAATCAAAAAATGAATGCTTATCTCAAAGAAATAGCTGGCGTTTGCGAGATTGAAAAAGAATTAACTTTTCACATTGCCAGACACACTTTTGCAACGACTATAACCCTTACAAATGGCGTTCCGATAGAAAGTGTAAGCAAAATGTTAGGTCATAAAAACTTACGAACTACCCAACACTATGCAAAGGTTTTGGATAAAAAAGTTAGCGAAGATATGCAGGTTTTGAGAAATAAGTTTTCAATGACACCGATACAAAAAGAGCAAAAAATAAATTAAGATCATTATTGGATTTGGAGTTTTTAGGTTTATTTTTTTGAGTCAAATCAAAATTTTAAACCTAAAAACAACAAAAATGAGCATCAAATTTAAACAACCATTATTTGAATTAACAGAACAATTAAGTTTTATCAACCTAGAAATGGATGATTTGATAACAAAATCTGTAAAGTCAATTGAAATAACATTAAAGGTAATTAACAACCTTAAAAAGCAATTTCTAAAAGACAAAACAATGAGTTTGGATTCTGAAATAGATTTTTTTAAAAACATAAAACCAAAATTCACTTCTTTATACATTTATCACAATACCATTTTAAAAATCGAAACTAAAATGCCACACGGTGGCGAACGGATAACTAAAAAATACCTCAACAATGAACTAAAAAAACTAAAGCGATTTTTCGACAACAATTTAGATTTTTACAACTACCACAGAACGGGAAGTAGTTTTCTTGATTTTAAATATTTTGTTAGAGGGAATTACGATGTAAAATTACGATTGGATAGTTTTTATTTTGAAGCTGATCATAATTTTTCAACTTCACACGATTTTAAAGTCGCAAAGATTCTTGCATATGATCTAGTACAGGTTTATTTGGAAACCAAACTATCAAATACTGAAAAAAAAGAATACAAAGAAAAATCCCAACTTGAACCGAAAGGGAAAATGGTTTGGACAGGAAATAAAGTTGCATTAACAGAACTATTGTATGCTTTGCATACTAAAGGAGTTTTCAATAATGGTGCAGCCGAACTAAAAGAAATTGCAATTTATTTCGAGGAAATATTCAATATCGATTTAGGACAATACCGAAGAACTTTCCTTGAAATAAGGGAGCGTAAGGCGGATAGAACAAAATTTTTAAGCACTTTGGAAGAAGTCTTAACCAAGCGGATGGACGAAACCGATGAAACATTTTAATATAAACATTTTCAATTTATATAAAATCGTTCCCAACGGGGTTTGAGTTGTGATTTTTATTAAACCAAAACATACAATTTTGTACCATAACAATTTAAAAATTTCAAAATGGCAGTAGAAATCATTACTAGAGAAGACCTAAACGAATTTCGTTCACTCCTTTTAACAGACTTGAAAGATATGTTTAATTCAAAACCGCAACAGCAAAAACAATGGCTCAAATCCTCCGAAGTCAGAAAATTGCTAAATATTTCTCCAGGCACTTTACAAAATCTACGAGTAAACGGAACTATCACTTATACCAAAGTTGGTGGAATACTTTACTACTCCAGTTCCGATTTAGAAAAAGTATTAGAAGAAAATAAAGTCGATGCAACGGCTACATTATTCAATCCAAAATGGCTAGTGAGATGAATTACATAAAACATCTAACAGGATTTTTTGAGAAGGTAGCAATCGACAAAACACTCAACCCAACACACGTTAGTTTGTATATGTCGTTATTCCAATTCTGGAATTGCAATCGGTTCAAAAACCCAATCAGTATTTCTCGTGATGAGGTAATGAGGATAAGTAAAATAAGTTCCAAAGCAACCTATCATAAGTGTTTGAAAAACTTACATTCACAAGGTTATATTAATTATGAACCATCGTATAATCCATTCAAAGGAAGCCTTGTTTACCTACTAAATTTTTCAGATGATTTAAAACCAATTGCCAAAAATGAAAAAATCACAACACCAAAAAATGAACCCCTTTTTGAACTGGTTAATGAACAAGTAGTGAACAAGCTCTGTACTAGTACTGGTACAACTAGTGGGACTGGTGCTGAACAAGCTCTAGTATCTTATATAAACAATACAAACATACCAAACATTTCAAACGATTTAAAGATTGTAAACTTGGACGAGCAGGCAAAAAAATTTGAAAATGATAATGGTTTTTTAAAAAGCGAAACTGCCGAAAAAGAAAAAAGTTCCGCCAAAAAAGAAATGTTTTCAACATTCGCCGACACCCGTGAAAATCAAACTGAAAAAAGTCGGCAAAAAGAGATTGTGCCATCAATCGAAAATGTCAAAGCCTATTTTCTCGAACAGAACTTTCAAGAAATCGAAGCCATTAAATTTTTCAATTACTTCTCCAGCAATGGTTGGTTAGTCGGTGGCAAAACCCCGATGGTCAATTGGCAAGCAGCAGCAGAAAATTGGATATTAAACGCACCTAAATTCATTTCAAATGAGCAATCCAACAGAGCAAAACACCTCAACACAGGAAACGATAAAGACTATTCAGAGCCATTATAATTACAGCGATGTGGTAGTTTGGTTAGAGAAAAAAGGCGTTGATTTATACGGAAATCATTTCAAAATACTTGAAAGCGATTATCCAATAATTTATAAACTCATCGCCTATTTTCTAAAAGATGAAGCAACTTGTTTTCAATACAGAATAGACCTCAACAAAGGAATTTTACTTTCTGGACCAGTGGGCTGTGGCAAAACATCACTTTTAAATTTAATGAAATACCTAACCCCTACCGAACATAAATTTTTTGTAAAATCGACTAGAGATATAAGTTTTGAATTCATCCAAGACGGCTACGAAGTAATTCACAAATACAGCAAAGGCAAACTCTATGAATCGCAACCCAAAATAATATGCTTTGATGATTTAGGAACAGAAAACAACCTAAAATATTACGGAAACGAATGTAACGTAATGGCTGAAATTCTATTATCTCGTTATGATATTTTCACAAGTAAAAAAATTCAAACGCATATCACGACAAACCTTTCGGCAAGTGAAATTGAGAATGTTTACGGTAATCGAGTTCGTTCTAGATTACGTGAATTATGTAATTTAATTGCATTTGAAAAACATTCTATTGATAAACGAAAATAGTAACCTACAAATCAAATCAAAATGAAATCAATAAATACATTCTGGAACTGGTTCCAAGATAATAATCAAATCATTCAAAACATAGTTAATGGAACACCAAAAAATCAAAAAAAATTAGTTTTTGGATAGATAAACACTTGAAATTCTATTGTAAAGAATTAGATTTTATGCTTGTTTTTTCAAAAATAAAAACAAACAAATCCAAAATGATAATTACGGCAAATGGGAATCTGGATTACTTCTACCAAGTCGTAAATTTAGTGGACAATGCACCTCAACTCAAGAACTGGAAATTTACAGCATTTATTCAGCCATCATCAGAAATTGAAAAAATTATTAGTGGATTAGATGAACCTTACTTTTTTAAAGATATTACACTCAAAGCAAGTGAACTCAAATTTACGGCATTGGATTATGACGAAGAAAAATCAAGATTAGATCTAATTATTTACCTCAAAAACTACGCATTACATTGTGATAGCAAAACGTTACAACAAGCAGTTTTTATTGTTATTCAGGATTTATTAGGAGAAGAGTCCCTGTTTCAAAATATTAATTTAGTCCAATTGGCACAAATGCCCGACAACGATAATGGCTTAATTCACTTGTACGAATTGCAGTTTTATATTGATAAAATAAATGCTTTCAAAAAAAAATCATAAAAAAAGGTTAACATAACTTTTTTTTGATACCATAAAATAAAAAATCCTACTTTTACACCTGTGAAATTAATACTATTCATATTTTCAATATACTTAACAGTGCTTTCCTGTATGCCTTGTGCAGACGGTAATGCTATTTTGTATAATAAGAAAGTTACTATAAGCAATCAATCAATTCCACACCACGACAACGATATTTGCTCTCCTCTTTGTATATGTAGCTGTTGTGGTTGTCAAGGTTTTACTTTCACTTCTATTTATTCATACAATTTTATTCCGAGCAGAATTTCAGTTAAAAAAAAACTACCTGAATACAAATCAATAAATACTTCCAATTTCTTCGGGAGCATTTGGCAACCGCCTCAAATAGTATAATGAAGCCTGTCCCGATAGCTATCGGGATTCGGGTTATAGAGTTGTGGATTTTCCACAGTATTCAATGGGCATTAGTGCCTAATTACTCATTCATTATACTATTACAATGATAAATAAAATCATTAATTTTTCCGTAAACAACAAACTCATTACAGGAGTTTTGTTGGCAATATTTGTTATGTTCGGCATTTATTCATTCACACAATTAAGTGTCGATGCGTT
>CALPQA020000149.1 GCA_943325595.2 Auritidibacter sp. Marseille-P8566 | reverse complement strand
TTTTTAATTTTATCAAAGTCAGTCGATTTAAATTTTTCCGAAAGCATCTCAATTTCCTCTTTAACTTTTTTTTCGATATTCGAAATTGTCACCGGTTCACCACGCATTTCAAGTTTTTCAGTAGTTGTTCGTGCTTCAGGCATTGCAATCCAAAGAATTAGATACGCCAATAATCCAGTTCCCGCGGCAAAAACCAGAATCAAAAGAAAGATTCTCAGCCAAACTTTATCAACACCAAAATAATGTCCTAAACCTGCAAGAACGCCACCAATCATTCCGTTTTCGGTATCGCGATACAGTTTTTTCGTAGTTTTATTTCCTGTTGGAATATACGTCGCCTCAATCGGTTCGTCTCCATCAATTCTATAATCTTCAGGTTGCCCCATAACGGCAATAATTTCCTCCACTTCTTTAAAACTAATTACTTGCTTTTCATTTGAGTGTTTCTCCGAAATCAATTCCCCAATTCTCATTTCAATGTCTTTTAGAATTTCTTCATGACCCGAAGTGTTTGATAAAGAGCGTTTTATTGCCTCAAAATAATGGGTTAATTTTTGGTATGCATCTTCATCAATGTGAAAAAACAATCCGCCTAAATTTATATTTACAGTTTTGTTCATCGTTTTATTTTTTAGTTGTGATTAAGTTTACAGCATCCGATAATTCCGTCCAAGTGCCGTTCAATTCTGTTAAAAATTCCTGTCCAATTTCGGTTAAACCATAGTATTTTCTTGGCGGTCCCGAAACCGATTCTTCCCAGCGATAGTTGAGTAATCCGTCGTTTTTAAGTCGTGTTAAAAGGGGATACACTGTCCCTTCAACGACCAGTAATTTTGCGGTTTTCAAAGTGTCTAAAATCTCCGATGTGTAGGCATCTTTCTCCTTCAAAACCGACAAAATGCAAAACTCAAGCACCCCTTTTCGCATCTGCGCCTTTGTGTTTTCAATGTTCATCTTTTTCTTTTTTAATATTTTTTTCTTTTTTTTGAGCCATTTCCCGCTTTCCGTTTCAATCTTTGTTCCTCTATGTTCCACAAAGGATTTTCACTATTATCGGGGCTAGCTTTGCCACCTGAATTAAACGTTTTCAAACTCCAATTTATTGGTTTACTTGTATTTAAATCGTTTAAATGCGTTGTAATAGTAATATCTTATGCAAATATATATCTTTAATAAAGTATCTTGTATTGCATAGTAGTGAATATTAACTAAATATTAACAATTCAAGGATTGACTTTATTCACATTTCCTAGTAATAATACTGATGTTTATCTTAAAAAATCACTATATTTCGGGAAATTAAATCTCTATGAATCTTACCACAAGAAATATAAATACTTTTTTGCTATTCAAATTACCTTCTGCATTCATTTGTGGTGTTCGCGTCAAACAATTAGAAGCTACAAAATGTGTTGTATCTGTAAAACACCGTTGGATTAATCAAAATCCTTTTAATTCTATGTATTTTGCAGTGCAAGCCATGGCTGCCGAATTGTCCACTGGTGCATTGGTAATGTATCAAATCAAAAAAAGTAACAAAAAAATAGCAATGTTGGTGGCAAATAATAAGGCAAATTTTTCTAAGAAAGCAACTGGCAGAATTACTTTTACGTGCAACGACGGAGCGATAATTGAAGAAGCAATCAATAAAACTATCGCTTCAGGCGAAGGACAAACTTTTTGGATGAAATCTATTGGAATCGATGAAAACGGAATTCAAGTTTCAGAAATGGATTTTGAATGGAGCGTTAAATTAAAAAGTGTATAAAACATATTTAAACGGGATTTAAATTTAGAAAACGAAAGTTAAATCGCACTTAATTAACATTATATTATTTCACATAAACCGTAATTTTGGACCATAGAAATTAATAATTATGAAAGTTTTAATTACAGGAGCAACAGGTTTAATAGGAAACGAGCTAGTTGCATTATTACTCCAAAACGGTGTTAGCATTCATTATCTCACTACTTCCAAGAAAAAAATTGAAAACGAACTCAATTATAAAGGTTTTTATTGGAACCCTGAACAAGGAACCATTGACGAAAATTGTTTGATGGGTGTCGATGCCATAGTTCATTTGGCAGGTGCTACAATTTCTAAGCGCTGGACAAAATCCTACAAGCAAGAAATCATCGAAAGCCGATTACTTTCTTCAGCAGTACTTTTCAAAGCATTAAAAAACCATCCTAACCAAGTAAAACAAATCGTTTCTGCTTCTGGAACTGCTATTTATCCGAATAGTGATAAAGTTGTATATAATGAGAATGCTACGGAAATTGACAATTCTTTCCTTGGAAATGTAGTTTTTAAATGGGAAGAGAGCGCTGATAAATTCAAAACCTTAGGGTTAAAAGTCTGTAAATTACGAACAGGAATTGTACTCTCAAATAAAGGTGGTGCTTTACCAGAAATGGCAAAACCTATCAAAATGGGATTGGGTTCTGCTTTTGGAACCGGTAAACAAGTGCAATCTTGGATTCACATTCATGACATTGCAGCACTTTATTTCTTTGCAATTTCAAACGATTTGGAAGGTGTCTATAATGCAGTTGCTCCAAATCCTGTTTCTAATGAAAAGCTAACAATGGCAATTGCAAGGGTTTTGAAAAAACCACTTTTTATGCCCAATATTCCAAAATTCGTGATGAAATTACTTCTTGGAGAAATGCACGAATTATTATTCGAAAATAGAAATTTAAGCGATCTGAAAATCATTGAAAATGGTTTCGATTTTAAATACAAAACAATCGAAAAGGCATTAGAAAATATATATGCATAAAAAAAGCTCCGTTTTTCTGAACGGAGCTTTTTTTCTATATAAATAGTTGAATTAATAATTATATAAAATCTTTGTTTGTATCAATTTATTTCAAAGAATAAAAACACATTTAATTTTTTATTCATAACAAATTTATAAAAATATTTACACCAAAATCCCAATATTATATTAAATTTTTCATGAAAAAAAAGCGATTTTTGTTGGGAGTTATTCTTTTGCTGAATAATGTAAATAAGATTTAAATTAAATTATTTGTAAAAATCTAAAATTTCATAAAAATAAATAAGTGACAATTTGACATTATTAAGGAATTGGCAGTAATTTTGCTATCCCAAGAAAAGAATTAAAAAGGATGTTTAAAAATATATTTAAAAATAAAGACAAGATGACCACTGACAATACTGAAATGGAACAAGAACTCGATGAAACAACATTGGAAAACAATGCCAACGGAGAGCAACTAATCGTTGAGGAATTAAGTGTTGAAGAACAACTAACACAAGATTTAGCAAAAGAAAGAGACAAACATTTAAGGCTTTTTGCTGAATTTGAAAATTATAAAAAAAGAACTTCTAAAGAGCGTATCGATTTATTTAAAACCGCTAATCAAGAGGTTTTACAAGCGATTCTTCCTGTTTTAGATGACTTCGACAGAGCAATTATCGAAATCAGAAAATCGGAAGATGAGTTATTGTTGAAAGGTGTGGAACTTATTCACGATAAATTGAAAAGTACGCTTTTCTCAAAAGGATTAGAAGAAGTTGAAATTAAAACAGGAGATTTATTTGATGCTGATTTTGCGGAAGCCATCACTCAAATTCCAGCTCCATCTCCAAACTTGAAAGGTAAAATTGTTGACGTTCTTGAAAAAGGATACAAACTTGGAGATAAAATTATTCGTTTTCCAAAAGTAGTAATCGGACAATAATTCCTAATAATTAAAGAACTTTCGCCCTTCAAGGCTTAAATTTATTTAAGACATCATATAATGAAAAAAGATTTTTACGAAATATTAGGTATTACAAAAAGTGCAGACGCTGCGGCTATCAAAAAAGCGTATCGAAAAAAAGCGATTGAGTATCACCCTGATAAAAATCCTGGTGATGCCGCTGCTGAAGAAAATTTTAAAAAAGCAGCTGAAGCCTACGAAATATTGAGTGACCCGCAAAAGAAAGCTAAATACGATCAATACGGACACCAAGCCTTTGAAAACGGCGGTGGCGGCGGAGGTGGTTTTAGTGGCGGTCACATGAACATGGATGATATTTTTAGTCAATTTGGAGATGTTTTCGGAAGTGCTTTTGGAGGTGGAAGATCAGGTTTTGGTGGAGGCGGAGGTGGTCCTCGTAGAGTTAAAGGTAGTAATCTTCGTATAAAAGTGAAATTAACACTCGAAGAAATTGCTTTTGGCGTTGAGAAAAAAGTAAAAGTAAAACGTAAGGTTCAAGCGCCTGGAGCAAGTTATAAAACGTGTTCTACTTGTAATGGGCAAGGGCAAGTTATGCGGGTTACGAATACAATATTAGGGAGAATGCAATCGGCTTCTACGTGTCCAACTTGTGGCGGTTCAGGTCAATTATTAGATCATAAACCTGCCAATGCAGACGCTCAAGGAATGATTACTGACGACGAAACAGTATCAATAAAAATACCTGCTGGAGTAGTTGATGGAATGCAATTGAAAGTTTCAAATAAAGGAAATGAAGCCCCAGGAAATAGTATTCCTGGAGATTTAATTGTAGCAATTGAAGAAATTGAACACGAATTTTTGAAACGTGAAGGCGAAAATTTACATTTGGATTTATACATAAGTTTTGCTGAAGCTGTTCTTGGTGTTACCAAAGAAATTGATGCCGTTAGAGGAAAAGTTAGGATAAAATTAGAGGAGGGAATACAATCTGGAAAAATTTTAAGACTAAAAAGCAAAGGTATTCCTAATATTAATGGATATGCAAACGGTGATTTGCTAGTTCACGTAAATGTATGGACTCCAAAAACATTGAACAAAGAACAAAGACAGTTTTTTGAAAATGCCTTAACGGATGAAAATTTCATTCCAAACCCTGAAAAGGGAGACAAGTCATTCTTCGAGAAAGTAAAAGATATGTTCTCATAATTTTTTTTGTTGTAATTTATTACAGCATTTTTCCCATCCTTGTGTAAATAAGGGTGGGTTTTTTTTAAAACATTTTAATTCTTTTTGCTTCAAATTCAATACTTTTACATAAATCTAAATACGAATGAGTACTATTCTCGAAGTTAATAAAGTTGTAAAAAAATACGGTGTTTATACCGCTCTCAACGAAGTTTCTCTAACGGTTCCTAAAGGTAGCATTTACGGTCTTCTAGGTCCAAATGGTGCGGGAAAAACATCATTAATTCGCATCATAAATCAAATTACGATGCCAGATAGTGGGGAAATAATTCTTGATGGCGAAAAATTGCAACCTAAACACATTCAATATATTGGATATCTTCCCGAAGAACGCGGTTTATATAAAACGATGAAAGTTGGCGAACAGTGTTTGTATTTGGCTCAAATGAAAGGATTATCAAAAGCAGAAGCCAAAATCCAACTCGATTATTGGTTTGATAGATTGGAAATTCAAGGTTGGTGGAACAAAAAAATCCAAGAACTTTCGAAAGGAATGGCACAGAAAATCCAATTTGTGGTTTGTGTTTTGCACAAGCCTAAATTATTGATTTTTGACGAACCCTTTTCTGGATTTGACCCTGTAAATGCTAATCTTATAAAAGATGAAATTTTAGCTTTAAGAGAGCAAGGTTCAACAATTATTTTCTCAACACACCGAATGGAAAGCGTGGAAGAATTGTGTGATCATATTGCACTCATCCATAAATCTAATAAATTAATCGAAGGCAAATTAGACGATGTCAAAAAACAATTCAGAACCAATAGTTTTGAAGT
>CALPQA020000148.1 GCA_943325595.2 Auritidibacter sp. Marseille-P8566 | reverse complement strand
GCGTTCTTTCGTTTCCTCTAGGTGTTACCGTTTCATTTCTGTTTTCTCTAGGTGTTATAGTATTGCTTCTGGTACTTGAAGTCCTATTTCGTTCTAACTCGTACCGATTACTTACATTAGAATTTCTACGTTCAAAGGAACGTTCTGGGTTTCGAGATTCAAAACTATTGGCGCGCAAATTTCTATGTAAATTGATTGCTACATTACTTCTTCTAACGTTTACATAATTGTATCGATAGTTGCGATTGATATGATGGTATACATTTCTTCTGTATCTGTATATTGGTAATGGACGCCAGTAATAGTAATAGCTTGGATAATAACCCCAATTCCATGTTGAATAGTAAGGTCTGTAACTTATGACCCAAAAAGAGGTGAAAAATGATGGCGTATGAACATAAACGGGTTCATAAATATAATTGTTACCATACATAAAAACGTCTCCTACAACTTGAATTTGAAGGTGGTTGTATTGGTCTTTTTCAACTTCAATCGTTGCTATATCTTGAAAAATATCTTTTTCCAAAACAGCTTGAATGATAACTAAATGGGTTCTACCCTCAACAGACTCAATTACGCGTAAATAATCCACTTGATTGTCATAATTCAAATCTAAGTTTGAAATTTTTAATTTTGGATCATTCAATCTTCTTTCAAAATCTCGCAAATTTTTAGAATCACCAAAAATGGATGCTACGGCTGTTAAATCTAAATTATCACTAATTTCAGAATTATTTGCGCTAACAGTTGTTCTGTCTTGTGCAGTGACTTGATTTGCAAGAAAGAAAGCAATAAATGCAAATGAAATAATTTTCGTTTTCATGGTATAGGATTTTTGGATTACTACTATTTACTCAATATCCAATTACTGTGCCAACAATTTATTAATACCTATTTAGATTTTTATTTGTATAATAAATTGTAAATTAGCTCTGATAAAATAATTGTGAAATGAAAAATAGATTTATACTTTTAATTCTTTCGGTGTTACTTTTTTCATTGATTCCGATGAAAGTTAATTCTCAAAACAGCTCTTCTCTAGCGGTAAGCATTTCAATTGATACTATTTTTACTGATAAAATTAGCATTAGAGCAATTTTAATTGATAAAAATAAAGTTTGGTATGCAGCCGATAAAAATAGATTTGGTTATTACGATATTGTAAAAAAGAACAGAATCGAACGTAAAATAACTAATGATTCTTTACAATTAGAATTTAGAAGCATTGCACAAACATCTAATTCTATTTTTGTTTTGAGTGTTGGCAATCCAGCAGTATTATATAAAATTAACAAGAAAAGCCTAGAAGCAACTTTAGTGTACAAAGAAATTCATGAAAAAGTTTTTTATGACGCAATACAGTTTTGGAACAATAAAGAAGGAATTGCACTTGGAGACCCAATTCAAGATTGCTTTTCAATTTTAATAACTCGTGATGGAGGTAATTCTTGGAAAAAAACATCTTGTGAAAACCTCCCTAAAATTGCCGATGGAGAAGCAGCTTTTGCAGCAAGTAATACTAATATTTGTATTAAAGGTTCTAAAACTTTTTTAGTTTCTGGCGGAATTAAATCAAGGGTTTTTGTGAGTGAAAATAAAGGAGTTAGTTGGAAAGTTTTTGAAACTCCAATTAATCAAGGTCACGCAATGACAGGAATATTTTCGGCTGACTTTTTTAATGAAAATATTGGGATTATCGTTGGTGGAAATTATGAGGAACAATCGGATAATGCAGCAAACAAAGCCATTACATTTAATGCTGGAAAAACATGGAATTTAATTAGTTCTAATGAAGGATTTGGATATGCTTCTTGTGTTCAGTTTGTTCCAAACTCAAAAGGTAATAAGTTGGTAAGCGTTGGTACAACAGGATTGTTTTATTCAGAAAACCAAGGCACTTTTTGGGAGAAACTTGTAGAAGATAAAGAATTATATACAATTAGATTTCAAAATGACACTTTTGCCTATGCAGCTGGAAAAAATAAGTTGATTTGCATTAATTTCAACAAGAATAAGAAGTAGTTTATTCAATTATAGCATTAAAAAATCAGAACTAATAGTTACAACGTCGGCAATTTTATATTGTACTATTTTAGGGATTTTGATATTAAAATCGGTGGTGTTAATTTTGAAATTAGTTTTTATTTCTAAACCTTTTTCTGTTTTTTGAATCATTGCAACCGAGTTGATTGCTTTTGATTTTCCGTGGATTGTCAACTGTCCATTAATAATAAATTCCTTTGGAGCATTTCCAATTATTGCCAAATTAAATCCCTGTATAATTCCTTTGAAAGTTGCTTTTGAGAATTTACTGCTTTCTAAATAATTTTCATTAAAGTGCTCTTCCATCATTGCCATTTTGAAGTGAAATTCTCTAATAAATGCTATACTAGATATTTCACCAGTTTCAGTATTAATTACACAACTAACACTATTATTATTCGCTTTTACTTCTTCAAATGAAGGAACGGAGGCTTCAAACATTATTGAGCCGGCGTGGGTTGCTAATTTGTTTTGAGAAAAAGCAATGCTGATTAGCAGAATTGCTGAAAATGAAATACACAGCTTTTTCATAATTTAAAGTGTTTTTTTTGAATCAAATTACTTAATAACTAGTTTTTATTTCAAAACAACCAATTATTAAGCCTATTAAAGTTACGATTAGTAATGAAATAATAGTCGTAATTTACAGTTAATTTTTTCATTAGTATTCATAAAAAAAAAGGATTAAAAAATGCAGTTTAGCACTTTTTAATCCCTTTAAAATAATTGAATTGTGATTTATTAGCTTAATTTGTTAGATATCAAACTTATGAATTCTTTTCTTGTTTTGTCTTTTTCAAAAGCACCTGTAAAGGAAGAAGTAGTTGTAAAGGAGTTTTGCTTTTGAATTCCACGCATTTGCATGCACATGTGTTGTGCTTCAATTACAACAGCTACTCCAAGTGGACTTAGCGCTTCTTGAATACAGTTTTTTATTTCGTCTGTTAATCGTTCCTGAACTTGCATTCTTCTTGCAAAAGCATCTACTATTCTTGGGATTTTACTCAGTCCTACGATTTTTCCATTCGGAATATAAGCAACATGCGCTTTTCCAAAAAATGGCAACATGTGGTGTTCACACATCGAATAGATTTCAATGTCTTTTACAACAATCATTTGCTGGTGATCTTCTGTAAACAAAGCAGATTTTAATATCTCTAACGGGTTTAAATCATATCCATGTGTCAAATATTGCATGGCTTTTGCAACTCGCTCAGGAGTTTTTTGAAGTCCCTCACGGTTGACATCTTCACCTAAATTTTCAATAATTGTTTTGTAATTCTCCGACATTGATGCAATTAAATCATTGTCATAAATTTCAATTTTCTCGTAACTTTTCATCTATTACTATTGGGGTTTTTTAATTATAATTTAAAACTAACGATGCCATAATCCATTTCAAATACTTGTCCTGATATTGATTTGGCATTTTCTGAAATTAAGAATTGTGCCATTCCAGCCACTTCTTCTGGTTTCAAATAGCCTTTCATTGGGTGTCTTTCAACCATATTTTCTTTCATTCTGTCATTTCTAAGAATGTTTGCTGACAAAGAAGTTTCGGTAATTGTTGGTGCAATTGCATTTACTCGAATGGTAGGCGCTAATTCTGCTCCCAACGATTTTACCAATCCCTCAACACCTGATTTAGCTGTAGCGATACTAGCATGAAAGGGCATTCCTAATTTTGCTGCAACGGTGCTAAACAAAACAATTGAAGGGTTATTTCCTTTTTTCAAAACAGGTAAATACTTCTGAATTGCTTTTACTGCGCCAATAACGTTAATTTCAAAATCATTTCTGAAATCATCAATACTCAAGCTCATAATAGGTTTTAAGTTGATAGAACCTGGGCAATAAATCAAAACATCTATATTTTCAATCTCTGGAAGTTCGTCTTCTAAAACGTTCAATTCAAAATGTTTCAAATTCGAATGAGAAAGTGCAGGAGCACTTCTACTGATATTGTAAACTAAATTATTTTCAACCACTTGGGTTACAATTGCATTTCCAATGCCTTTGCTACCGCCAATAATCACTATGTTTTTCATGCTATTTATTTTGTAATTTATCTTTTTGAAATCTTATTATTATTTATTTGTCTTTGCATGGTACATTTGAATCTACCTTCTCGAAAATCTCTTAGTTTTTCGTGTTTTGTTTTCCGACCTTGAACTCGAGCGCGCCACATTCTAAAACTTGACGCTTTCATTTCCTTCCGCATCAAATTAATGACTTCTTGTTCTTTTAGTCCAAATTGTAACAAAATAGCGTCAAAAGTGGTACGATCTTCCCACGCCATTTCAATAATTCTGTCAATTTCAATTTCTGTAAATTCAGTTGTCATATTTTGCTATTTATGATTCGTTATTATTGGCACCACTCATGGTATGTAATTTCAATATTCTAAAACTCTCTTCTTTTACCAAAGGATTTTTTCTCATTTCCCATAAAAAATCACTTGCAAATTTCCGTGTTCGCTCTAAATTAATTATTGGTTTCGGATAATTTACACCCAACTCAAAATCGTTGAATTTTTGATCTAAATACGTCATTTTAAAAGGCTCGTGAATAAATTGTAAAGGCAAATTTTCTAATTCAGGTACCCAACGTTTTATAAATTCACCATCAGGGTCATGTTCCAAACTGTTTTTTATTGGATTGTAAATTCGTAACATATTTACTCCAGTTTCACCTGCTTGCATCTGCAATTGCGGGAAATGAATTCCGGGTTCAAAATCTAAAAACATTTGAGATAAATGTTGTGTTGCTTCTTGCCAAGGTTGCCACAAATTGTGCGTGAAAAAGGAAACTACCATCGCTCTCATCCTGAAATTCAAGTAACCGGTTTCGTTCAAACAGCGCATGCAAGCGTCAATTAACGGAAAGCCAGTTTGACCAGTTTGCCAAGCTTTTATATAGTTTTCGTTATTTTTTTTCTTAAGTTGGTGGAACCCTTTATTAACACTTTCAAATTCCATTATTTCTTCCATTTCAAATTTCTGAATAAAATGGGCTTGCCAAGTTAATCTCGAAGTAAAGGAATCGATTTGTTTTTTGTCTTTCACAGTTAACACAAAATCAGCGGCTTTTTGCAGTATTTGTCTCGTTGATAAATTTCCCCAAGCTACGTAAGGCGATAACCTACTACAACTTTTTCTGGCCAATGTAGGTTTTGATATGTTGTAACTGTAATTATGATAACGCTCATCAAAGAAAGTTTTCATGTATTTTAGACCAGTCGTTGTTCCTCCTTTTTGAAATGGGGAGTTTAAATCGGATTCTAAATTTGCAACAGTCATATTCGATTCCAATTCTTCAATGGCCTCTACCGAAAATAGATTTTCAGCTTTCGGATTGAACGTAAATTGTTTCGCATTCATGTATTTTTCCCATTTTGAAACCCAGTTTTCTCTGTTTTCTAAACCTCTGAAAATACCATTATTGATATTTTCTTCCCAATGAATCATAGAGTTTTTACAGAATCTTTTGAAAGTTTTATCTCTTTCATACGTTATTTTCAAACCAGTTTCCTGATGAGAATAAACCGAATCAATCTTGTAGAATTCTTGAATGATATTGAAAGCATTGATAGTTTCGGTTGCAACACTTAAAACTTTTGTATTGTACGTTAACAATTGCCGATTAATATCAACTAAGGATTGTTTGATGAAAT
>CALPQA020000147.1 GCA_943325595.2 Auritidibacter sp. Marseille-P8566 | reverse complement strand
TTTAACATTACTTCATTATCTTTAATTTCTCCCAACTCAATATCTTTGGTCTTGAAATCTTCTAGCACAGGCAAGCCTTTCGGCCTATCGGCAAGTACAATTTGTTTTGTTGTCATTGTGATAAGATTTAGTGGTTAGCCTTTGAAATGAGATTCTGAACTAATTGGAATATTTAAGACCTTTGAGATCAAGCAGTTTTTTTCTGCGTCTTTTGTAATGGCTGTAAAATCATCAGCAGTAATTCCTAGCACTGAACCCGTAATGGACAAATGAATATTTGTTATACTTAAACCTTCCATTGTCAAGGCTGCTTCGGTATCCAAGGCTGTTGGCGTAATATTTTTTTGAGTGAGCATTGCAGCTACAGCCATCGTAAAGCATCCGGCATGGGCCGCGGCCAATAATTCCTCTGGGTTTGTTCCTGTTGCCCCATCTTCAAAACGTGTTTTGTAGCTGTAGTTTGTTTGCTTTAAAATAGTGCTTTCAGTGCTGATTGTCCCTTTACCATCTTTTAAATTTCCTTCCCAATGTGCTGTTGCTTTGCGTATCATAATGTTATTTTTATTGATTATTTTTATTTAAAAATCGATTTAAAATGGGTCACTTAATTCACTTACCCGGATTAGTTTTTTGTTTACAAATTCATCAATACCCAATTCTGAAAGTTCCCTTCCATAACCTGAACCTTTAGTACCTCCAAAGGGTAAATCAGCTTGCGTCCATGTCGGATGATTAATAAAAATCATTCCCGAATCAATTTGGTCGGCAACTCGTTTTCCTCTTTCTATATTATTTGTAAATACTGAGCCACCTAAACCAAATGGAGAATCGTTGGCTAAGTCAATTGCCTCTTGTTCATTTTTAACGGTAAAAAAAACGGCAACAGGACCGAAAAATTCTTCATAGTATACGGGATTATCAGGTAACATGTTGTTGAGAATAGTAGCTTCCATATAGGCTCCCGGTTGCGCAACTCTTTTACCTCCCAATAAAATTTTAGCACCTCCAGCAACGGCTCTCTTTACCTGATCGGCAATTTTAACGGCTGCTTCTTCACTACTTAAAGGTCCCAATTGTGTGCTTGGCTCCATTGGGTTGCCGATGATTAAGTTGGCTAGTTGGGTTTTTAATTTTTCAAAAAATTCATCAGCTATACTTTCAACTGCAATAAATCGTTTAGACGCAATACAACATTCGCCATTGTTATTGATTCTACCTACAACTGCCCAGTCCACCGCTTTGTCTATATCGGCATCATCTAGTACAATAAAAGCATCACTACCGCCTAATTCTAAAACAGATTTTTTTAAATGCTTGCCAGCGGCTGCGGCTACACTTGCACCTGCAGCTTCACTACCAGTAAGTGAAACTCCTTTTATTCTTTTATCAGATATCAATTCCGAAGCTCTTTTGCCAGATATAAGCAAATTGGTATATAGCCCTACTGGGGCACCTGCTTCCAAAAAAAGCTCTTCAATGGCAATGGCGCATTGTGGAACAATGGAAGCATGCTTGATAAGTAAGGTGTTGCCCACCATTATGTTTGGCGCAACAAATCGGGTTACTTGATAAAAAGGAAAATTCCAAGGTTGTACTCCTAACAGTATTCCTATTGGACTATGTCTTATCAATGCTTGCCCATGAATAGGTTTCAGTATTTTGTCCGCTAAAAAGGCTTCTGCATTATTGGCATAATAATCAAAAATTTCTGCGCTTAGCTTAATTTCTCCTTCAGCTTCAGCAACAAGTTTCCCCATTTCAAGTGTTATCATTTGAGCAAGTTCCTTCTTTTTTTTTCGTAACAAACCAGCTATATTGTGCAGTAATTCTGCCCTTTTAGAAAAGGGTGTATTTTTCCAAATTGCAAATGTTTCCTCCGATTTTGCAATGGATTGTTCAATTGCAACTTCAGACATCTCATCAAAAGTTTTAACTACTTCATTGGTTGCAGGATTGGTGCTTTGAATTGCCATAATTTTGAATTTATTAGTTTTAATAATATGACCTATATATGTATTGGAGCTCTATCGGCTTCAATACACCAGAGTAATTCTTTTATAAAAACTGCAGCAAGTTTGTCTGAATTCAACTTATCCGTTGGCTTTCCATTTTCATCATATGCTTTGTCTACTGTTGGAACAGAAAAAATAGCAGGTATTGTCCAAGCCATCATTTTCCAAAGCGTAAATTGAAGTGATACCAAGACCTGACTAGCAGCAAACGGTCCTGACGAAACGGTAGCTATTGCAACTGGTTTGTGTTTCCATTCTTCATAGAGCAGATCGATTGCATTTTTTAAACTTGCTGGGTACCCACCGTTGTATTCTGGTGTAACGATGATAATTCCATCTGATGATTTAATTTTTTCTGCAAATTCAAGAACATTTTCAGCTGGATTAGTAAGTGTTTTTAAAGTGCCTTCAAAAATCGGAAAGTTATACTCTTTCAGATCAATGATCTCTGCTGTTGCAAGTTTGTTTTCAGTAAGATAATTTTGAAAATAAAGCGAAACGTTATGGCTTTTTCGCCCCTCTCTAACGCTCGAGGAGATGATTGAAATGTGTCTCATAATTATTGTTTTTTAAATTTTATGTTTCTTTGATAATGTTATTTTCTATGTGCATAGCAGTACCTACTTTTCATTATTTTAGGTAAGATTGCTTATTTCTCGGGAACGCAGTTGGGCACATTTTTCCCTTTTTTGATTTTCATTCCCACTTTTTTGTACCCTTCCCAGCAAGGATTGTCAGATTTCTTTGCTTTAGATTTTAAGACTGTTTTTTTCTTATTTGCCATAGTTATAAATTCTAGTTTTTATAAAAATCAAATTGTAGTTGCATCGATTACAAAGCGGTATCGGGCTTCTTTGTTCACAACTTTTTCCCATGCTTCATTTATTTCCTCGGCTTTGATGATTTGTATTTGTGGGTATATTTTATTTTCTGCACAATAATTCATTACTTCTTGTGTTTCTGAAATGCCACCAATCAAAGAACCATTGAAATTTACTCGATTAAATACCATATTGGTATTGTTAATAATCAGTTCTCCATTAATTGGTAACCCAACTTGTGTGAAGTATCCATTTGGTTTTACACAATCTATATAACTTGACATTTCATAAGCATACGGTACAGTAGAAATCATGAAATCCAGTTTCCTTTTCCAAGATACTAAATCTTTACCTGAATTCACCACAATTACTTCTTTCGCACCAAAACCCTTGATATCATTTACTTTTGAAGGAGAAGAGGTGAAAGCATAAACTTCCGCTCCTTTTGAAACAGCCAATTTAATTGCCATGTGTCCTAAACCTCCAATACCCACCACACCAATCTTATCACCTTTTTTAAGTTTCACTTTCATCATGGGCGAATACGTAGTGATACCCGCACACAATAAAGATGCTGCATATTGCAGTTCTATATTGTTAGGAATTTTTATAGCAAAATGTTCAGATACAACAATATTTGTGCAGTAACCACCTTGCGTTATTCCTGTTGGTGATGACTTTTCGGGAGCACCATAAGTACCTACCATTGCTGTAGTTTCGCAATGTTGCTCCTCACCATTTTTACAACTTTCACATTTCATACAACTATTTACCATGCATCCCACTCCAGCTTTGTCTCCAATTTTAAACATGGTTACATTTTTACCTATTGCTGACACTATTCCCGCAATTTCGTGTCCTGGCACTTGTGGATATTGCTGTTTTCCCCAATGGCCTTTTATAGTATGAATATCAGAGTGGCAGATTCCACTGAATTTGATATCAATTAAAATATCGTTTTCGCCAACTGGTCTGCGTTCGAAATCCCAGGAAACCAATTTTTCTTGTTCCTCTTTTCCTGCATAGCCTTTTGAATTTATATTCTTGCTCATATTGTGCCTTTTATTTGTTTGTAAAAAAAATGAAGTGAATTTGCAAGCAAAAAACCTGTACTTGCCATAATACTTGTTGAAAAAAAGAGTGCCTTGTTTGATTATTTGTGTTCTGCATACTTCTCTATTTTGTTTGGTAACTTAATTTTTTTGATACATTAAATACTTATTCATTTAATCTTAAAATAATTTGCTACAAGCTGGTGTTGTCAATGTTTCCTTTTGTATTTAAATAGGGTAAGTTGTAGGCTTTCAAATCTATAATTTAGTTACATCGTGTTTGTTTTCAATATGATAATATTGCGGAACGTTGTGATTTTTTTGCCATTCTCAATAGCTTAAAAATAATGGAAGTATTTTCAAAAAGTATTATTCTTTATTAAAAAATTTGTCAATTTTCTTTGAAAGTTTAATGTCCTTGTCAGTAATAGTGTCTTCAGCTACATGTGGAAATAGTTGTATTTCAGCTTTATTGTTTACGTTACTCCAATTAGGGTGACGGTTTATTTTTTCAGCATCAAATACGACCTTGGTCATAAAAGAAAAGCTTCTACAAAGTCATTAAACTCAAAGCATCATTACAGTTGATTGTTTTTTTCTATCCGCATAATTTTTTAGTTTTTAAGTTTGTCAGCTTCACTTAAAGCAATGGCAATAGCTTGTTTTCTGTTTATAACAATCTTATCGGATTTTCCAATGTGTAATTCGCCTTCTTTAAATTCATGCATCACCTTTGCAACTTTTTTTTGAGAAGTACTTGTTTTTTTCTTCATCACTAATTGTCTTTAAATAAGAAAAGGCATTTGTAAACTAAGATGCCTTTTCTTTATTAATAAATTAATGTTAGTCGTTCTTTGCTGAATCCTTCATCGATTTTACTTTATTCTGATCCGCAATAAGTGATGTGAGCTGTGCTTTAATCATGGTTTGTTGGTTGGCGTTTAAATTTTCCAATTCATCTTCCAATGCCTTTTCGTACGTGTCTTTTGCTGCATCTTCCCCAAATTCACAAGAGCTCAAAATTGCTTCTCGGTCTTTCCCTGTCAATGCTGCTTTAACGTCCATCCAAACACGAAAGAATTTTCCTGAAATCAATGTGCCGTCTGCTGCTGTTCCTCCTAATTTGCTAACTTCATCTGTTAATTCTTTTCTGCATTTTTCACTAGTTGAAGAAAATTGTGCAAACAAGGTTTTCAAATCTTGCTCTTCGGTTTCTTTTGCTGCAGTTTCATAACCTTCAATTCTATCATTATTGATTGTGATAAGTGAGTTTAACACTGCGATTGTTTTTTCGTTTTCCATTTTTTTTGTTTGTTAAATTGTGATTAAAAATTATTTGTAAATTGATTAGATGATTTATTTTTTTTTCTGAAACCCGGTCGGTGGCTTGTTGCAGCTCACTATGTTCAAGTCTTTAAATCTTGCCAGACAGATGCCAGTCAAAGAAATTTGTAAAATTCCTGATAGTTTTTACATTAGAAGCTATGACCGCTTTGTCCTATTTGGTTAAATGTTTTTTTTCATCAAGGCATCTTTAATCCAAGCTCCAATGGTGAAATTATTAATTGGAGTATCAAGCACTAAAAGATAATTTAGTTTGTCTGTCTTGTTAGGAAGTGCTTTTACTTTTGGCATTGCAATTTTTGTAAAAACATTTTTGGTTATTTTTCTTGTGGCTTTGAAACCAACTATATTTGTTGGTAAATTTTGTAAATGATGTATCATGTTTTATTTTTAAAATTAATACGCTTTTGATCTAAAAATTGCTTAGAGAAATTACTTACTGATTAACGGTTCACTGACTCGCCTGCCTTTTCGTTGGCTATAAGTAGAAGATTGGAAAAT
>CALPQA020000146.1 GCA_943325595.2 Auritidibacter sp. Marseille-P8566 | reverse complement strand
GTTTGGAAGAACGCACCAATTTCGATTTAGAAATGATTCGTGAACTTGGCTATTGCTCAGGAATTGAGAATTATTCTCGATATTTAGACGGACGATTGGCAGGAACACGCCCATTTTGTTTGTTGGATTATTTTCCTAAAGATTTCCTAATGGTTGTTGATGAAAGTCACGTAACACTCTCACAAGTTCACGCAATGTATGGCGGCGATAGAAGTCGAAAAGTGAATTTGGTTGACTATGGTTTCCGACTTCCCGCCGCAATGGACAACCGCCCGTTGAAATTTGAAGAGTTTGAAGCGATGCAAAACCAAGTCATTTATGTGTCGGCAACTCCTGCCGATTATGAATTGCAACGCTGTGATGGTGTGTATGTAGAGCAAGTTATTCGTCCAACAGGCTTGCTGGATCCTGTTATAGAAGTGCGCCCAAGTCTGAATCAGATTGATGATTTAATCGAAGAAATTCAGTTGCGTTGCGAGTTGGACGAACGCGTTTTGGTAACCACTTTAACCAAAAGAATGGCCGAGGAATTGGCTAAATATTTAACAAAAGTCAACATTCGTTGCCGTTATATCCATTCTGATGTGGATACGTTGGAGCGAATTGAAATCATGCAAGATTTACGAAAAGGAATTTTTGATGTCTTAATTGGAGTGAATTTACTTCGGGAAGGACTGGATTTACCCGAAGTTTCTCTAGTTGCTATTTTGGATGCCGATAAAGAAGGATTTCTAAGAAGCCACCGTTCGTTGACGCAAACCATTGGTCGTGCGGCAAGAAATCTCAATGGAAAAGCGATTATGTATGCCGACAAAATTACGGCAAGCATGCAGAAAACCATCGATGAAACCAATTACCGCCGCACGAAACAAATTAATTTCAATGTTGCAAACAACCAAGTTCCACAGGCATTGAAAAAGAAAATCGACAGCGCTTTCACCAAAAATCCATTGGTAGAATTTGAATTGGGACACACCATGAATCTCGCTGCCGAGCCTATCCCCGAATATTTATCGAAACCTGAACTCGAAAAGCGCATCCGTGAAAACCGAAAAGCGATGGAAAAGGCCGCAAAAGACTTGGATTTTATGCAAGCCGCAAAATTGAGGGATGTGATAAAGAAATTGCAAGAGCAGTTGGCGTAAATCTATATTATTTTTGGGAGCGAATTGTCCTCTTGTATTTGCAATTCCAATTCCCGCTTTCAGCTATATCTCTTCGCTTCGCTGCGAGGATACCGCCTCTAACGGGGCTAAAGGAAGAATTGTTTTGCTTTCTTTTATTTTCCGGCCTTAAAAAAACTGCTTTTGAAAAAAATAAAAGTATATTTGATATGAAATAATACTCAACTTTAGTTTAGTATCTATAGAAGTTAGCAAATATTATATGAGAAAAAATATCTTCATAATTTCGTTAATCCTGATTGGGCTTTTTAGTTGTGAAAACGAAAGAACTAAAAAAAAGATTGCAACTTCTAAATCTCCAAAAATTGTAAAGAAAAATAGTAATCCTATATTTTCTCAAAATGATTATACATTGATATATAAATATTCTAATGGAGAATCAAATCAAATACTTGGAATTAATATCGCTGATAAAAAAACCTTAAAATTTCATCTTGTTACAAAAACACTTCCTTGTGATACAGAATATTGGGGAATTGCGGAGAATAAATATTCTGATCTTGCTTCAGAAGTTGATGAAGATGAAAGCGGAACAGCATATGGAGCTAATGAATATGTTATGATTGAAACTGAATATTCAATTGCGATTAGATTAGCATTAGATTCTAGTAAAGTCATTATAAAGTATATTCAAAAAAACGGAGAAGAAACTGATTGCCTTCCAATAACGGAGGAAATAATGAAAAGAGTGAAATAACCAAGAGAGCGTGAGCGTCTCGCTCGTGCCCACAAAGAAAAATCCTTCCCTGTTTTGCTAAACTATCTATGAAAATCTAAACTTTATTTCGTAGCCCCGATAGTAGCGACATCCTGTTGTGGCGGGGTTCGCCACAAGAGATATAGCGAATAGCGGGACGAATCGTGTGGTAAAAAATAAAGTAGTGCTTCAAAAAAATAAAAAACAAACATTTAGCATTTATCTTCAATTATCCCATCTGTTTTAGAAATAGAATTCAATTCGTTCGTATCTTTGAGGTTAGAACAAAATCAATATATGACTCGTAAAATAGCTTTATTTTATATATTATTACTTTTAGCAAATACAGTGTTTTCTCAGCAAAGTACAGCTTCAAAAAATGTATCAACCTTTTCAATTGAGGCACCACAACTTCATTGTACAAAGAAAATCTGGTTGTATTTACCAAAGGAATATGCCACTTCCAAAAAAAAATATCCTGTAATTTATATGCATGATGCCCAAAATTTATTTGATTCGAAAACGGCGTATGCGGGAGAATGGAACATTGATGAAAAATTAGACAGTTTAAACGCGCAGGTCATTATTGTGGGAATTGAACACGGAAATGAAAAACGAATGGATGAATTAACACCCTATAAAAACGAAAAGTATGGCGGCGGAAATGGGGATAATTACTTGGAATTCATAGTAAAAACACTGAAACCAAAAATTGACAAAACCTACCGAACCAAAACCAAAACGAGTGCTACTGCAATTATGGGAAGTTCTTTGGGAGGATTAATATCCTATTATGCGGTACTGAAATACCCAGAAGTATTTGGTAAAGCTGGGGTTCTATCGCCTGCATTTTGGTTCAACCCCGAAATTTTTAAATTAACAAAAAACACAAGGAAACTAAATTCAAAAATATTCTTACTTTGCGGTGACAATGAAAGTACAGACATGGTTCCCGATGTGGATAAAATGGAAATCTTACTATCTGACATAAGATGCAGTTGCATGCACTTAACCCGAAAAAGAATTATCAAAAACGGACAACATAACGAAAAATTATGGCGAGATAATTTTGTAAAAGTGTACCTTTGGCTTCTCTAAAAAAATATTTTTAGGCCCTAATTTTTAAAATGACATACTATGAAAATGACAAATAACGATATCCTTAAAAAACTGCGCGTAGCACTGATGCTCCGTGATGACCAAATAGTTGAGATTTTGGAATTGGTAGATTTTAGAATCACAAAATCAGAATTGGGTGCTTTTTTCCGTGCTGAAGATCACGAGAATTATATGGAATGTGGCGACCAAGTATTGCGTAATTTTCTGAATGCTTTGGTTTTACATTTACGTGGAACAAAAGAAAATCCTAAAAATCCTTCCGATGTTTTGAATAAAAACAAAACTGAAGTTAAAACGCAACAAGGCAATTATGATGAGGAAAAATCCAGAGGTGACCAAATTCCTTCGAAAAGCCCAATAGCAAAGAAGCCGTTTAAAAAGCAAACTTCAAACCGAGCGACTCCAAAGATTCAAGTAGTTGAAAAAGTACGATTCAAAAACGGTAAAAACAAAAAATCCTAATCACACGATTAGGATTTTTGCTTTAAACTACAAAGTAACCTGTTAAAAACCTCCTAAAATTGAATTATTTTGGGGTAAAATTATTTCTATGTTTGCAAAATATTTTATTTTTGTTGAAGCCATAATTATTATTTAAGTTGCTATTTTTACCAATATGAAAAAAATATTCCTATCACTTATTTTAGTTTGCTTTGTTGCTAATGTCAAAGCCCAAAATACTTATGACATTAAAATCAATTTAAAAAACTGTAAAGATACTCTCGCCTACCTTACCTTCTATCAGTTTGATAAAAACATGATTGTAGATACGTGTACCAATATTAAAAACGGCAAAATTATTTTTAATGGCAAACGAAAATTAGACAACGGGATTTACTCACTTATTGGTCAAGGAAAAACTATTTATTTTGACTTTTTCATAGATGAAAATACCCAGAAAATGGATATTAGTAGCGATGATTTTAGCAATTATAAAGCAACATTAACGTGTAATAATTCCAAACAAGAAAATGATTTCTTTAAATACATTCGCTATTTTGAAACTCAAAAAAATGATTTTGAAGGTCATCTCTTAAAGACAAAAGGGATGAGCAAGAAAGATTCTACGTCTTTTATGATTGAAAAACAAAAAACAATCAATCAAAATATTGAAAATTATGAACAGGAATTTATTCAGCAAAATAAAGGAAGTTTTATTAGTGATGCGCTCAATCTAAAAGTTGAAAAGTATCTCAAAGACGTTCCGAAAGCCTCCAACGGAAGACCCGATAGTATCGCCGTTTATAAATATTATAAAAATCAATATTGGAAAGACGTTGATTTTAAAAATGACGGACTAATTAGAACGCCCTTTTTTGCCAATCGCATAAAGCGCTATTTTGACCAAGTAGTTATCAGACATCCAGATTCTGTAGCTGTCGAAATAGACCGAATCATGAAGCAAACCGTTGAAGGGTCAATCATGTTCAAGTTATTATTGGCCCATTTCACATCTACTTATGAAACCTCAAAAATAATGGGTTTCGATAAAGTTTTTGTACATATTTCAGACACGTATTTCAAAACGGGAAAAGCGAAAGACCTATATAACGATGATAATATTATTAAAAATATTATCGACCGTGCTAATCTCCTAAGACCATTATTGCTTGGCCAAGTCGCTCCTGAATTACCGATGATACCCATAGAAAGTCATGATAAAATTGTTAAAATGGGTTTTGAAACCGCAAAAACAAGCGATGAAGTAACCAAGATTTTCTATGCCAACAATCAAGAGATTGAAAAAACATTTTTAAAACTACATGATGTAAAAGCAGAATACCTACTACTTGTTTTTTGGGATGTTGACTGCGGACATTGTCAAGTTGAAATTCCAAAACTGATTCAAATTTACCATGAATTACAAAAAGAAAATAAAGACGTCAAGGTTTTTAGTGTTTACACACAACAAGAATTTGAAAAATATCAAAAATACGTAACCGAGAAAAAATTAGATTGGATAAACGTCTATGATGGCGTTCACTACAATAATTTGAAAGAAAAATACGATATTTACTCTACTCCTGTAATTTATATTTTAGACAAAAATAAAATTATCAAAGCCAAAAGAATAGATGTCGATCAAGTAAAAACAATAATTAACGCACTAGAAGCCGAAAAGAAAACACCTAAATTATAATTTTTTTTGGGCGTGCCCGAGTTTACTCTATTTTGAAAAGCAACCTCGTTTTCGTTAAACTCGGTCGGGCTCTTCGCTACAATCCACGCCCAAAAGCGTGGGATTTCTACTGCTATCCCTCACGCACGTTAAGTTTTAGAATTACAGTTTATATTCCTAATACTACATAAGTTACTACTCCTACTAATAATTATAATTCATTGATCATAAGTATTGCTAATCCTCACACAACTTACATTCTGTGCCACCGGCTTTATATTGACATAGGATTAGGAAAACAAAACAACATTTAAACACCAGATAGGTTTTCAAAACTATCGGGTATATTTTTTAGTCAGCCATCCTTTGGTTGGATCTGCTAGAGGAAAATAAAAAAATCCGTTTCGCAAGAAACAAGGTTTACATATTGTAGATATTATATTTCTCATTGATATTGATATTGATATTGATATTTCCATCTCGTCACCCCTTCATTCGGAAGGGGACTGGGGAGGAAACAAAAAACCCCGTTTCGTTAGAAACGGGGTTTTCATAGACCCTAGGCGTTAGCCGAACGGGCGAAGCAAACCTGCCTGCCGACAGGCAGGGGCGAC
>CALPQA020000145.1 GCA_943325595.2 Auritidibacter sp. Marseille-P8566 | reverse complement strand
GGACTAAATTTATCATATAATGCAGTCGAAGTTGCCGTTTCCAAATAGGTTGTCGCTGAATTTTCATTTCCCATTAATATCGTTTTGGCATCCGTAAAAGTCATATTTTTTACCGCATCCACAAATATTGGAGTTGCTTCTTTTACTGCATCTTCGGCCGCTCTGTTCAGTACTTTTAAGCCTTCATCTGCCAAACTTGACATTCCTAAACTTCGCAAGGTTCTATCTACCTTTTGTAATTCTGAAGGTAGTAAAATTTTTACAAAGTCATTTTTATAAAAACCATCTTCAGCAGTTAATTTCGACACTTGTTTTGTAATCCCATTGTTCAACGCCTCTTTTAAACCTGCACTAATGTCTGGAATAGTTGCCAATTTTGTGATTTTTGGAACTTTAATCTTTGAGATTTTTTTCAATTGGTTGAGTTGTGCAGATGTAATTAACGGCACAAATAAGAGGAGCATAATTATTTTTTTCATAATCTTATTATTTATCAAAGATAAACAATATTCATACCATTTTGCGATTGTTTAATAGTTCCGAAGATTATTATTTCAATTCCTTCGATTTAACTAAAGTTTGTCCTCACGCTAATTGTCCTTTTAATCAATGTTGGCAAATTAAAATTAAACAGAAACCCCGAAAATTATTTTTAAGATTAGGAACAATTGAAATTTGCTACAGCGCACATTTTGGATTGAATTGTTTATTCTCGAAAATAATGTTGCAAGATTGATTGTTGTTATGTCCTGATAAGTATCGTGCCTTTTGAAGAAATTTACGAATAAATCGCATTAAATCGATATGCTTTTCAACTAATAATTACCAACGTGACAATCAAATGAGTGTTTATAAAAACTGACACATCTACACAAATTAATATCTAAATAGTTTTGATAATTTTAAATTCGATGATGATTATAAAGAACTTCCGATAGAACTGTAAAGTAAATTAAATGATTGGTTCGCTAGAAATTCAGAAGACGAAAATGTCCCTTTACAAAACCTGAGAATTTTTGCAGGTTGATGGTGTTCTAATAGCAAAACATGCCATTAGTAAAATGGTCGGAGCAAAGTCTAAAATTACTTGGCAACAAAAACACAATAACATCAAACTTATATCGAGTCATTGGTATCGAGTGGAAGGGTGAGTGGGGAACTGGAATTGCCAACGGTCTGGGCGTTGAACGCGCAATGGCGGAAATTTATTTTGTAATTTATGGAATTTAAATACCATTAAATGCTCTTTTAATTGGGTTACTCTATTAAGTTGGGCACTATCTTGGGGTTTTTTTATGGAAAGAAAAGTCAAATATGGTTAAGTATTTAGACTTGAATGTGTAATAACAAGAGACAGCACTTTCAATAAAGTAAAACTACATATTTGGATTATTCTGATTTTAAAATAGTAATTATGGAAATAAAAATTTCATTTTAGCCCCAATAGCAGCGGTATCCTGTTTTGGCGGTGTTCGCCACAACAGATATAGCGGATAGTGGGACTTATCTTGAGGGAAAACGAAAATGTGAGCTCCTAAAAATAAAATAAGTTTTTAGGTTCTGGTTGTTATTTCAAATTAGTCCAATAAAAATGTATCTGAATGGAATTCACTGCTGCATTTTACCTTAATTTTGGACTAATTTATATTTATAATTGGAATAAAAGGAAGTGTTTTCAATTTGCAGGTTCTTATTTTAGAAAAAAAACTCCGATGAAAAGACATCGGAGTAGGTATAATAAAAAATGAGATTTATTTCTAATTATTCATTGAAATCAAAAATTCTTCGTTGTTTTTTGTTTTCTTGAAACGATCATTTATAAAATCCATCGCTTCTATAGGATTCATATCTGAAAGGTATTTTCTCATAATCCACATTCGTTGTAGTGTTTTTTCGTCTAACAAAAGGTCGTCACGACGCGTACTTGATGAAGTCAAATCGATGGCTGGGAAAATACGTCTGTTGGCAATTTTTCTATCCAATTGCAATTCCATGTTACCAGTTCCTTTGAATTCTTCAAAAATCACCTCGTCCATTTTAGAACCTGTTTCTGTTAATGCGGTGGCGATAATACTAAGCGAACCGCCATTTTCTACATTACGAGCCGCACCAAAGAAACGTTTTGGTTTTTGAAGTGCATTGGCATCAACTCCTCCGCTTAAAACTTTTCCAGAGGCTGGTTGAACGGTGTTATAGGCTCTTGCTAAACGTGTAATTGAGTCTAATAATATTACTACATCGTGACCACATTCTACTAATCGTTTTGCTTTTTCGAGAACAATATTTGCAATTTTAACGTGTTCTTGTGGCTCTCTATCAAATGTTGAGGCTATAACTTCACCGCGAACACTTCGTTGCATGTCGGTAACTTCTTCAGGGCGCTCGTCAATTAAAAGTACAATCAAATATACTTCGGGATGGTTAGCGGCTATGGCATTTGCAATGTCTTTTAGTAACATTGTTTTACCAGTTTTAGGTTGAGCCACTATCATTCCACGTTGTCCTTTCCCGATTGGAGAAAATAAATCTATAATTCGTGTTGAAATGGTACTTTGTTTTTCAGCTAGTCTGAATTTTTCAGATGGGAAAACAGGCGTTAAATGTTCAAAAGATACACGGTCTCGAACAACTTGCGGATCGTGTCCATTTATTTTTAATACACGAATTAATGGGAAAAATTTTTCCCCTTCTTTTGGTGGTCGAACTACTCCTTTTACTGTATCACCAGTTTTTAAACCAAATAATTTAACTTGAGACATCGATAAATAAATATCATCTGGAGACGCTAAATAATTATAATCTGAAGACCGTAAAAAACCAAATCCTTCTGGCATCATTTCTAAAACACCCTCGCTTTCAATTATTCCATCGAATTCAAAATCGGAATTTCCAAAACCACTTTTCTTAGGTTTGTAATTGGGATTGAAATTCCCATTAGATCCTTGATTGGGATTTGGATTTTGGTTTGGATTTTGGTTTGGATTTTGTTTTTGATTAGGATATTGTTTTGTACTAATCTGCTTTTCAACTGGTTCTTCAACTGAAGTTTGTGCTGTATTATTTTCTGACACTTCTGATGAGCCTTCTTGAATTGTATTTTCTAATGCAGCTTTGGCAGCTATTTTGGCATCAAAAGCAGATTTTTTAAATTTTATTACTTTGCGCTCTTTTTCAACAGGAGCAGAATTTTCGTTAATAAAGTTAGTTGGAATTGGTTGTTCTACTTCTATTTTTGGATTTACTTCAACAGCACTTTCCGGTACATCAGCAAATAAAGAAATAGACTCTGGTTTTATAATTGCTGGTTTTTTATCTACTGCAATTCTTGCTCGTTTTGGTTTTGTTTCATCTTCAGCAGGAACAACTGATGTAGCAATATTAGCACCTTGAAACTCTAATATCTGATTGATTAAAGTTTCTTTTTTTAATCCTGCAATTTTAATTTTTTTTGTTGCTTTAGCAACGTCTTGAAGCTCAGAAAGCTTCATTTCTTTTAGAATAGAAATATCAAACATGTATGTTATTTGAATTTAGTTGTTTTGTAATAATGAAAGTAGGATTGATTTTTTTGTTAAAATGAAATCTTCAAAGGATGAAGTACTTACGTATTTATGATGCAATAATACAAATAATATTTAATAATCATAGTGTTTTTTAAAAATAAAATAATATTTTTGTTTTTTAATTTATTATAATGATCCAAAGAATACAAACAGTCTATTTATTAATTACTTTAGTGATTTCTGGAGTACTTCCTTATATATTTCCCTTGTGGACTTTAAATGATGGTAAGGAATTTCATTTTATGAGTGATTCTAGTTATACGATTCTGTTTGGTTTAACCACCACTTTGACTCTGGTTAGTATTTTGTATTTCAAAAAAAGACAACATCAATTTGTACTTAACAGATTGACTATCATATTGAATTTAATTTTATTAGGATTGTTTGTATATCGTTCGCTAAATTTATCTGGAGAAACTCTTGCAGTTTCAGAGAAAGGTATTGGGATGTTTCTTCCAATTGTTGCTATCGTTTTTTTGGCTTTGGCCAATAAAGCCATCAAGAAGGATGAAGATCTTGTAAAATCTGCGGATAGGTTGAGGTAAACCTATAAACTTAGTTTATTAATGCGAAGGAAAACCCGAACGAAAGTTTGGGTTTTTTTTGTTTTAATCATTAAAAAGTATTGCCTATTTTTCTATTTCTCGTAAATTTTCCATTTTCTTATGTGCCAAGAAACCAGCAATATCTTCAAAATGTTCTTTTACACGTTTGTTTCCAAATTCAAAAACTTTAGTTGCCAATCCGTCTAGAAAATCTCTATCGTGAGAAACAATAATTAATGTACCATCAAAATCACGCAAAGCATCTTTTATAATGTCTTTTGTTTTCATATCCAAGTGATTGGATGGTTCATCAAGTATTAATAGATTTACAGGTTCCAATAATAGTTTTATCATTGCCAAACGGGTTTTTTCTCCACCAGAAAGCACTTTTACTTTCTTAGTTACATCATCACCGTGAAACATAAAAGCACCTAAAATATCTTTGATTTTAGTTCTCACATCGCCAACAGCAATATCGTCAATAGTTTCAAAAATAGTGGCATTTTCATTTAATAAAGAAGCTTGATTTTGAGCAAAATATCCGATTTGTGAATTATGTCCAATTTCCAAACTACCACCATTGATTTCAATTTCCTTCATAATGGCTTTAATCATTGTTGATTTTCCCTCACCATTTTTACCAACGAAAGCTACTTTTTGACCCCGTTCAATAACCATATTGGCATTTTGAAAAACGATATGTTCACCATACGATTTCGATAAATCTTTAACAATTACAGGATATTGCCCTGAACGAGCAGCGGGTGGAAATTTCAATTTCAAAGCCGAAGTATCCACTTCATCCACCTGAACAATAACCAGTTTTTCTAACATTTTAACTCGAGACTGAACGGCATCTGTTTTAGAAAAAGTCCCTTTAAAACGGTCTATAAAAGTTCTATTGTCAGCAATCATTCGTTGTTGTTCATCATACGCTTTTTGCTGATGAATTCTTCGGTCTTTTCTAAGTTCTAAATAATGAGAATATTTGGCTTTATAATCATAAATTCTACCCATTGTAACTTCAATCGTTCGATTGGTTATGTTATCTACAAATGCTCTGTCGTGAGAAATTACCACAACAGCTTTTGCGGAATTTAACAAAAATTCTTCTAACCATTGGATACTTTCAATGTCCATGTGGTTAGTAGGTTCATCTAATAATATTAAGTCTGGTTTTTGCAAAAGGATTTTTGCCAATTCAATTCTCATTCTCCAACCTCCAGAAAATTCTGAGGTTTGACGAGAAAAATCTTCACGAACGAAACCTAATCCAATAAGAATTTTTTCTACTTCTGATTCATAATTCACCTCTTCAATAGCATAAAATTTCTCGCTTAAGTCAGAAACTCTTTCAATCAATTTCATATAAGCATCACTTTCATAATCAGTACGAATAGTCAATTGCTCATTAATTTCATCTATTTCCGCCTTCATAGAAAATATTTCACCAAAGGCTTTTGATGTTTCTTCCAATACGGTTGCTCCATCAGTAGTTAATAAATGCTGAGGCAAATAGGCTACAATTGCCTCTTTTGGTGCCGAAATATTTCCTGTTGATGGTTTGCTTTGTCCTGCAATTATCTTTAATAAAGTAGATTTTCCAGCTCCATTTTTACCCATAAGGGCAATTTTAT
>CALPQA020000144.1 GCA_943325595.2 Auritidibacter sp. Marseille-P8566 | reverse complement strand
AACCATTTTTCTTTCTTTTTCATATCACTATTCCAGACAAAAATGAATCCTACAATGAAAAATATCCAGCTAAAGAAAAACCCATATGGCACCGAGGAAATGATTGTTGCGAAAAGCATAATGATCTTAATCGCAATGGTTTGTCCGCTATCTGATTTAGAAATTATTTTCAACAAAATTATAATAGTTTATCATTTAATGTCATAATGACGAACGACGTGAAGGTTAAAAAATTTCTATTTTCCTCTTTTGGACATTCGACATTATGACTTTAAGACATTCGACTTAATTCTTAATTTGCAACCTCACTGATGAATTTTATTCTCATGAAACGCAATTCATTAATATCATATTCACCATCAAATTCTTTCAGTGCATCTTCTATACTATCGGATTCTGATTCCATGAAATACTCGTGAATTTCCTCTTGTTGGTCGTCATCAAGAATTTCATCAATCCAATACTTAATATTCAACTTAGTTCCTGAATAAACAATTTGCTCCATTTCTTTTATCAAAGCATCCATATTCAATCCTTTGCCACGAGCAATATCATCAAGATTTAGTTTTCTGTCAATATTTTGAATGATGTACAATTTATTGATTGAATTGGCACCTGTAGATTTTACTACCAAATCATCAGGACGAAGGATGTCATTTTCTTCGACGTAAGTTCGAATTACAGCAACGAATTCCTTACCGTATTTTTTAGCTTTTCCTTCACCAACACCATGAATATTACTCATTTCATCCATTGAAATTGGATATTTGAGCGACATGTCTTCCAAAGAGGGGTCCTGAAAAACAACAAACGGAGGAACACCTAATTTTTTTGCCACTTTTTTACGCAAGTCTCTCAAAATTGACATTAAGGCTTCGTCAGCAACTCCCGAAGATTTTGCGGCTGTTACAATCGCTTCGTCTTCTGTTTCGTTGTATTCGTGGTCTTCAGACATCATAAAAGAAACTGGATTTTCAATAAAATTCAATCCCTTTTCAGTTATTTTTATAATACCATAGGTCTCAATATCTTTAGATAACAATCCAGCAACTAAAACTTGTCGCAACAAGGCCATCCAATAGCGTTCTTCAAAATCAGAACCCGATCCGAAAAAACTTTGAGTATCGGTTCTATGTGCTTTTATCATCGCGTTTATTTTTCCCGTAAGGGTATAAACGACTTCTTTAGATTTGTATAAATGCTTGGTATCGCGAACAATTTCAAGTAGTTTAACCACTTGTTTCATGGCCTCAACCTTATTTTTTGGATTGCGGACATTGTCATCCATATCACCACCTTCTCCTGTTTCGTTGTCGAAATCTTCACCAAAATAATGCAGTAAAAACTTACGTCTTGACATGGAGGTTTCTGCATAGGCAACAACTTCTTGCAATAACGCAAACCCTATTTCTTGTTCTGCGACAGGTTTTCCTGACAGAAATTTCTCTAATTTCTCAACATCTTTATAGGAATAATAAGCCAAGCAATGACCCTCGCCACCATCACGACCACCTCGACCTGTTTCTTGGTAATAGCTTTCTAATGATTTTGGAATATCATGATGAATTACAAATCGAACATCGGGTTTGTCAATTCCCATTCCAAAAGCAATGGTTGCAACAACCACTTCAACATCTTCCATCAGGAACATATCTTGGTGTTTTGCGCGAGTTTTGGCATCAAGTCCCGCGTGATACGGAACCGCACTTATACCATTTACTTGAAGTACTTGTGCAATAGATTCAACTTTTTTGCGACTCAAGCAATAGATAATTCCTGATTTTCCTTTGTGCTGTTTTATGAACCGAATAATATCGGCTTCAATGTTTTTCGTTTTGGTACGAACTTCGTAGTAAAGATTCGGTCTATTAAAAGACGCTTTAAACGTATTGGCATCCGCCATTTCTAAGTTTTTCAAGATATCCTCTTGTACTTTTGGCGTTGCAGTTGCGGTCAAGCCAATGACAGGAACGTTACCCAAAAGCTTAATGCTGTTTTTTAGATTTCTATATTCTGGACGAAAATCGTGACCCCATTCTGATATACAGTGTGCTTCATCGATAGCGACAAATGAAATATTGATGTTCTTTAGAAATTTTATATATTCTTCTTTTGCCAAAGATTCTGGCGCTACATATAATAGTTTAGTCAAACCAGAGGTTATATCTTTTTTAACTTGGCTAATTTCGGTTTTGTTGAGGGATGAATTCAATACGTGTGCAATTCCATTTTCCGAAGACAAACTCCGAATGGCATCAACTTGATTTTTCATTAATGCGATGAGGGGAGAAACAATAATTGCAGTTCCTTCGTTCATTAAAGCAGGTAATTGATAACAAAGCGATTTTCCTCCGCCTGTAGGCATAATTACAAAAGAATTTTTACCTGAAATAAGACTTTTAATGACCTGTTCTTGTAATCCTTTAAATTGGTTGAAACCAAAATATTTTTTTAATTCCTTATGGATATCAATTTCGTTAGATTTCATTCTTAGTTAATAGTATTTTACATAAATTTGTGGCACATAAAGATACAACTTTCTTTTACATACACAAACTTTATAAAAAGCTGTTTTGATAACAAACAAAAATATTTTAGAAATTGCCCAAAAGACGCTACTTTCAGAAAGCAAATCTATTGCCAAACTAGCTGATTTACTTACAGATGACTTCGCAAAGGCCACCGAAATAATTTTTAATTCCAAAGGGCGATTAGTAGTCACTGGAATTGGAAAAAGTGCCATTATCGCACAAAAAATTGTGGCAACTATGAATTCTACGGGAACTCCCTCGCTGTTTTTGCATGCTTCTGAAGCAATTCATGGCGATTTAGGCATGGTACAATCCAAAGATGTGGTGATTTGTATTTCAAAAAGTGGCAACAGTCCCGAGATAAAAGTCTTGGTTCCCATAGTGAAACATTTCGGAAATACCTTAATTGCAATTACAGGAAACACGACTTCTTTTTTAGCAAAAGGTGCTGATTTTGTTCTTGACACCACAATTGAAGCGGAATCATGTCCTAATAATTTGGCACCAACAAACAGCACAACCGCACAATTAGTAATGGGTGATGCTTTAGCAGTTTGTTTGATGGAATTACGAGGATTCAATTCTCAAGATTTTGCCAAATACCATCCTGGTGGTGCCTTGGGTAAAAAACTATTGCTACGTGTGGGCGACATGCTTGATCAAAGTCATAAGCCACAAGTTACTCCTGAAACCAATATTAAAAAAGTTATTTTCGAAATTTCGGAAAAAAGACTTGGTGTAACTGCTGTTATCGAAAACAATAAAGTTATCGGAATAATTACTGACGGTGATATTCGTAGAATGCTGAATAATAACGATACCTTTGCACACTTATCTGCAAAAGACATTATGACGAAAAACCCAAAAATGATTCAATTATCAGACATGGTCACAGATGCTTTAAATATTTTGGAAGATTTTTCAATCACACAATTAGTAGTTCTTGAAAATGAAGAATACAAAGGAATTGTGCATTTGCATGATATTTTAAAAGAAGGAATTGTATAATGGCAAAGAAACAATTAAATGAAATGTCGTTTTTAGACCATCTTGAGGAATTGAGATGGTTGTTGGTTCGAAGTACTTCGGCGGTACTAGTTATGGCTGTGGTTACCTACTTTTTTAGTGATTTTATTTTTGACACTATAATTTTCGCACCCACGAGCCCTAGTTTTTTTACCTATACTTTTTTTTGTGATTTGTCACATCAATTGGGTTTTGCCGATAGCATTTGCATCACCGAATTACCCTTTATTATTCAGAATACCGATATGGAAGGCCAAGTAAACATGTTCATTTGGACGTGTATTACCGCTGGATTTATCCTCGCTTTCCCTTTTATCCTTTGGGAAATTTGGAAATTTATCAGTCCCGCATTGTACGAAAAAGAAAGGAAAAATGTTCGCGTTTTTATATTTATAGCGTCAATACTTTTCTTCTTAGGCGTCCTTTTCGGATACTACGTAATTGTGCCAATGTCGATAAATTTCTGTGCCACTTTTTCAATTAGTAAAATGGTTCAAAATCAGTTTACAATTGACTCCTATATAGGTATGATGAAAACATCGGTAATTGCGAGTGGCTTATTTTTTGAATTGCCCGTAATTATTTATTTCTTAACCAAATTAGGATTAGTAACACCCACTTTTTTACGGAAGTATAGAAAATATTCTGTGGTTGTTGTGTTGCTAATTGCAGCAATTGTAACACCTCCCGATGTAGTTAGCCAGATTATAGTTGCTATTCCAATGCTATTAATTTACGAAGCTAGCATTTTCATATCGGTATTCGTATATAAAAATAAAAACAAAGAAAATGTCTGATATCCTTTCTGAATTCAACGATTACCGTACAAAAATGAACGAAAAGTTATTGGCCGACAATAACAAAATCGTCAAAAGAATTTTCAATTTAGATACCAATGCGTATGCCGCAGGAGCGCTTGACGTAAAAACAAAAGAGCTTTTAGGATTAGTAGCTTCGGCTGTTTTGCGTTGCGATGATTGTGTAAAATACCATTTGGAAACAAGTTATAAAGAAGGGGTGACCAAAGAAGAAATGATGGAAGCCATGGGAATTGCAACTTTGGTGGGCGGAACGATTGTGATTCCTCATTTGCGAAGAGCATATGAATTTTGGGAAGCACTAGAGGAGAATAAATAAATGTTAATGTGTTGATTCGTTAATTTGGTTATTCGTTAATTTGCGAATACCAAATTATAAGATTGGCAAATAACCAACAATAAATGATACTAAGAGCAGACAATTTAGTCAAAACCTATAAAGGAAGAAGTGTGGTAAAAGGCATTTCTGTAGAAGTAAATCAAGGAGAAATTGTAGGTCTTTTGGGACCAAACGGTGCTGGAAAAACGACTTCATTTTATATGATTGTAGGATTGGTAAAACCAAATTCAGGAAATATTTATCTCGATGAAATGAATATTACCGACTATCCAATGTACAAAAGAGCACAGCAAGGAATTGGCTATTTGGCGCAAGAAGCGTCTATTTTTAGAAAACTAAGTGTTGAAGACAATATTTTGAGTGTTTTACAACTTACAAAACACACCAAAGCAGAACAAGAAGCCAAAATGGAAAGCTTGATTGCTGAATTTGGATTGAATCATATTCGTACAAATCGTGGTGATTTACTTTCGGGTGGGGAACGCCGTAGAACTGAAATTGCACGTTGTTTGGCTACAGATCCAAAATTTATTTTATTAGACGAACCTTTCGCAGGTGTTGACCCCGTTGCCGTTGAAGACATTCAGAGAATTGTGGCGCAATTGAAAAACAAAAATATCGGTATTCTAATCACCGATCACAATGTTCAGGAAACTTTAGCAATTACAGATAAGACCTATTTGATGTTCGAAGGAGGGATTCTAAAAGCGGGAACGCCAGAAGAATTAGTAGAAGATGAAATGGTAAGACGAGTGTATCTTGGTCAAAATTTCGAATTAAGGAAAAAGAAATTGGAATTCTAGAATGCTAATTTTATAAAAAATAATTTAAATACCCTTATTATTAAGGGTATTTTTATTTATTAAAAGCTTTTCTTTTCTGCTTTTTTACCAGTAATCAAATTCATAATCACAGACAACAATACGTAGAATACAATTACCAAAGCTACTCCTGTGAACTGAAATATACCCAACAAAACAAGTGAAATCAACAAGAATACAATTTGCAAGACATTGTCTTTAAAATTGATTTTTTT
>CALPQA020000143.1 GCA_943325595.2 Auritidibacter sp. Marseille-P8566 | reverse complement strand
AGCATTTGGCGATAAATTACTATATGATAATTTGAATTTTACTTTGCCGCAAGCTGGAATTGTTGGAATTATCGGTCCTAATGGTGCTGGTAAATCTACTATCTTCAAAATGATTATGGGTGAAGAAAAACCAGATTCAGGGGAATTTTTAATTGGAGATACTGTAAAAATTGCTTACGTCGATCAAGCGCATTCGAATATAAATCCTGAAAAATCCATTTGGGAAAACTTCGCCGACGGACAGGAATTGATTATGATGGGAGGAAAGCAAGTAAATTCAAGAGCTTACTTGTCACGATTTAATTTTGGTGGCGGAGAACAAAACAAAAAAGTTTCGATGCTTTCAGGAGGAGAACGAAACCGCTTGCACTTGGCTATGACTCTGAAAGAAGAAGGAAACGTACTTTTATTAGATGAGCCAACGAATGATTTGGACATTAATACGCTTCGTGCCTTAGAAGAAGGTTTAGAAAATTTTGCAGGTTGTGCCGTTGTGATTTCACACGACAGATGGTTCTTGGATAGAATTTGTACGCACATTCTTGCATTTGAAGGAAATTCAGAAGTCTATTATTTTGAAGGTGGATTCTCTGATTATGAGGAAAATAAGAAGAAACGTTTGGGTGGTGATTTGACCCCGAAACGACTGAAATACAGAAAGTTAATTAGAGGATAAAGAATAAAAAAGAGAAACTAAAAGTTTCTCTTTTTTTTATACATTAAAAATAATATTAAAAGATTTTTAATTAATTGAAAAGGTTTTATACATTCGTAAGATAAATCTTATTATTTTAAAAATGTTAAAAAAAAACTCCCTCATTTTTTTTTTACTATTCTCAATATTCTGTTTTAGTCAATCATCGGATAGTGTTGTTAAAGAGATTAACGACATTATTTCTAAATCGGGTGGACATTTAAGAAATTTGGAGTGTGATAAATCATTGGCTTTGGCAAGAAAGGCTTTAGACAAAGCTTATAAAATCAATAACAGTGAACAAATTGCAAGATCCTATAATATAATAGGATTGAATCTTGAGGAATTTAACGATTACCAAAAAGCAATCTTCTTCTTCACAAAAGGCTTAGAATATGCCTATCAAACTAAAAGTGATTTTATTAAATATTCCTTACATACCAATATTGCCAGAACGTATTGTTTTCATAAAATCAATTTCAAAAAAGGAATTTATCATTATAAAAAGGGATTGTCATTTGCCAAGTTATTGCAGGATGATTATGAAATTATGTATGCTAATTTAAATATTGCAACTGCCTATTTTGCAATAGATGATTATAACAATGGTTTGCCCTATTTGAAAGCCGCCAAAATCGCTGTAAATAATTCAGATGAATTAGAAGCTCAAATTACCTACAATTCTTTATTGGGTGCTTATTTTACAGATAAAAATAAATTTGTGGAAGCCGAAAATGCTTATAAGAAAGCACTATTACTTTGTGGTAAAAATGAACAGGAATTTTTAGAAGGCAATGCTATAGAAGTTTACGACGATATATCAAGAATGTATTTGAAAAAAGGAGATGATAAAAAAGCTTATTTTTATTTAGAGAAATATACCGAATTGAATCTAAAACTTCAGGAGGAAAAGCATGCTATTGATGACATAAAAACTGGAATGACTTCTGTTCTTGATGAATATAAAAGACAAATTGGACAGAATGAATTAGAAAAGTTAATTCAAAGCAATAAATTAAAACAAGTAAGACAAATTGGAGTTTTATTTATTATTATTCTTTTAATATTGTTTTTACTATTTTTAGAGTTCTATTCTAATTACAAATTTAAAAAGAAGTCTAATGAAAAGTTAATAATTGCTTACAGAAAACTTAATAAAGTAAATAAGAAATTAACTGAAGTTTCCAATCTAAAAACACAATTTATATCAACAGTTAGTCACGAACTGAGAACACCACTTTATGGAGTAGTTGGGATTACGGGTATTTTAGTTGATGAACATCCTGAATTAACGAATAGCACATACATTGAATCTCTCAAATTTTCAGCTAATTATTTATTATCCCTTGTAAATGATATTCTTCAGATTAATAAAATAGAAAATAAAAATATTATTTTAGAACAACTAAAGTTCAATATTATTGATGAAATTGATTCTATTTTAAGCACATTGAGATTTATTTTTGATAGAAAAAACAATGAATTAATTTTTAACATTGATAGTGAAATTCCGAAATTCATTCTTGCAGATAAGGTTAGACTTTCTCAAATACTAATTAATTTATTGAGTAATTCCCTAAAATTCACTTCCAACGGAAAAGTTTATTTAACCCTCAAATTGGTTGAAAAAACAGAGAATTCAGTAATTATAGGATTTGAAGTTAAAGATACAGGAATAGGAATTTTACCTGAAGAACAAAAGAATATTTTTGAAACTTTTGTGCAACTCAATCGAAACGATGAAAAGCATCAAGGTTCAGGTCTAGGATTATCAATAGTTAAGAAGTTAATCGAATTATTTGATAGTGAAATTCATCTTCAAAGCGAAGTTGGAAAAGGAACTACAATTAATTTCACCATCGAATTTGAAACAGTTACCACAGATGATACTGATTTTATAAACGCAGATAATTTATTAGAAAATAGGTTTCTAAAAATATTAATAGTTGAAGACAATAAAATTAATCAACTTATTACCAAAAAGATTTTAGAAAAAAACAACTTTGAATGTCAAGTTGTAGGGACTGGATTCGATGCTTTAGAGATATTAAAAGCGACAACTTTTGATGTTATTTTGATGGATATAAACATGCCGGGCATGGATGGTTTTGAAACTACCGTGAACATTAGAAATATCGGAATTACAATTCCAATCATTGCTTTAACAGCATTTTCTAAACACGAAGTTGAAAAAAGAGCATTGAATTCTGGAATAAATGCTATTGTAATTAAGCCATTTCAAACGGATGAATTACTTGGAGTAATTAAAAATTTAATTAATAATATAAAAAACGCTGATTGAAAAACCAGCGTTTTTTCTCTGTTTTGAAATAGCACAAAACAAAACAGATTATTTATTTTTAATGAAATAGATAGGTTGTAACTATTTGATTGGAATAGTTTTTAATGCTTTTTTCTTTGCACCTTCTTTTTTAGAAACAGTAACATGTAGAATTCCATCTTTGTAGCTGGCATCAATTTTACTTTCGTCAACGTAATCTGGAAGGCTAAATGATCTGTAAAAAGATTGGTAATTAAATTCTTTACGAACGTAATCCTCTTTTTTGTTTTTTTCTTCTTTTTCTTCGCGTTTTTCAGATGAAATGGCCAGTAGATTGTTGTCAATTTCTACTTTGAAATCTTCCTTTTTCATTCCTGGTGCGGCCAATTCAATTTCCAGTTTTGTATCCGTTTCTTTTAAATTCACGGAAGGTAAATTACTACCCAAAGCGGAATAATTTCTATCGGTCCAATCAAAAATGTCTTTTGAAAAAAAATCATCAAAAAGTGTGTTTGCCGCCTTACTTACTACTGACGGAAATAATCCGTCTCTTTTAACTAATGTTTCCATGTTTTGAAAATTAAATGATTTATAATAATAATATCAAAAGTATAGAAATTATCTTTTTATAAAGCACTAATTAACAGTCAAAACGTTGAAAGTTAGGTAGTTATAGATTAAAGTAATATAAGTGCAAAAAACAAAAGTTAATTCTTACAAATTAGTATCAACTCTTTTGTAAGCCTATTAGTACCAACGCTTTTTGTTTTGTTTTGAACCAGAAGATTTTCTAGATTTATTGGCTTCGCCACTTCTATTTGAGTTTTTTTGTGCCGACGCAGGAGCCGTTTCAGGACTTCCACTGTGCCAAGGATAAGGATGGTCAGATACTGTTTTTACATCTACTTTTATCAATTTTTGGATGTCTTTCCAATAGGTATGTTCGTCTTTACTACAAAAAGAAATTGCAATTCCACCATTTCCCGCACGTCCTGTTCTACCAATTCGGTGCACATAGGTTTCGGGAATGTTAGGCAAATCAAAATTAATTACAAACGGCAATTGATCGATATCAATTCCACGAGCAGCAATATCTGTGGCTACAAGAACACCAACTTCTTTATTTTTAAAGGCATCAAGAACGCGTTGTCTTGCATTTTGAGATTTATCGCCATGAATCGCTTCAGCAGCAATATTTTGTTTTCGCAATGCTTTTACAACATTATCGGCTCCGTGTTTTGTTCTTGAAAATACCAAAACATCCGAAAGATTTTCATTTTTTATCAAATGGTATAATAAATTCCTTTTTTCGGTTTTATCAACAAAATAAACACGTTGCTCAACATTTTCTGCTGTAGAAGAAACGGGTGAAACCGAAACTGTTGCAGGATCTTGAAGAAACATTTCTGCTAATTCCCGAATCGCTATTGGCATGGTAGCCGAAAAGAATAAAGTTTGTCTGTTTTTTGGAGTCAATTTCACTATTTTCTTAACATCATTTACAAATCCCATGTCAAGCATTTGGTCTGCTTCATCAAGAACTAAAGTATGTAAATGGTCTAAATCAATGAATCCTTGTTTGTGTAAATCCAATAAACGACCTGGAGTTGCTACTAAAATATCGACACCATTTCTCAAAGTGTCAACTTGTGGATTTTGCGAAACTCCACCAAAAATGGTCAATTGCGTAAGATTGGTATATTTTCCGTAAGCCTCAAAACTTTGCCCAATTTGAACTGCTAATTCTCTCGTAGGGGTAACAACTAAGGCACGAATTTGTTTGGCTTTTTTTGAAGAACCTACTATTCTGTGCAATTGGTGTATTATTGGAATTGCAAATGCGCCTGTTTTTCCTGTTCCTGTTTGTGCACAACCGATTAAATCTTGGCCTGCCAATACGATTGGAATTGCTTGTTCTTGAATTGGAGTTGCTTCTGTATAGCCTAATTCAAATACGGCTTTTTGTATACTTTTGGAAAGTGATAAATCTTCGAATAACATATTTTTGATTTTTAGAATTTAGTATTAGGTACTAAAATTCCATGCAAAGATAGGTTTAAATAATTTATATCAATTTAATTTGCGCTTTAAGCAAATGAAAACGTTTCGATTTATGGATTACTTGTTGGGTTCACAAAGTTGGCTTTCATAAAATCGGTAACTAAATAACCAATAAGTTTTCCAATTAAATGACTGTTTTTCTCGTCTCCTAAATCGGGTGCGCCTTCACAAATATGAAGATATGAGGCATTTTGATTACTTCCAAAATGGTAAATAAATTGGCGTAATTTTTCAACAGAGAATCCGCTTGGAGTCATAGCGCTACTGGCAATATTCGGAATGGCATCTAGATCAATTTCAATTCCAAAAAAATCATCTTTTATAAATTCTAGTGCCGAATTCATTTCAGGATCAAACTTTTTTTGCTTTCTAATTTGAATTTCATCATAAGTATTGAATTTCACTCGATCTTCAATCTTTTTTAAAGAATCTAAAACACTTTTTGAGGTATAATTTTCGTGCAATCCAAAGATGAAATATTTATGTAAAAAACCTTCTTCATACGCATACGAAAAACCATTTCCACTATGACGACCTTCAAGAATTCTAAAGTCAGAATGTGCATCAAAATTTATTGCATTAATAGGTTTTCCTTTTGCAAGTGCAGCTCCTTTAATATTTCCATAGGAATTATTGTGACCTCCGCCAATAACGACAGGAGTTTTGCCCGCTTTGATGATATTAAAAATTACATGAGAAACTTCCTTATCAACTTTATGAACCAATT
>CALPQA020000142.1 GCA_943325595.2 Auritidibacter sp. Marseille-P8566 | reverse complement strand
TACCAGCTACCATTTCCAACTCGGGTTTAGATTCAATGCCAGATTATTCTCCATCATTTTCAGTAATGAACATGCAGGTTACAAGAGTATTTTCTAGTATTTTTGAAATATATGTGGGAGGAGAGAATATTGGAAATTACAAACAAGAAAAGGCAATATTAGGAAGTGAAAATCCTTTTGGAACTACTTTTGATACCTCAATTATATACGCGCCAGTTTTTGGGCAAATGTATTATGCCGGATTGCGATTTAAAATAAAATAAAGGAAAAAGCAATAGCAATGGGAATATCAATAGCAATAGCAACAGCAATAGCAATGTAAATAATAAGAGTATTAACAATAACAAAATAAAACAAACAATTATGAAAAATTTAATTTTAGCAGTAGTCGTATTTTTCGCTGGATTCTCAATCCAAGCGCAACAAAAGGCAAATAAAAATGCCAAATATGTAATTGAAGTTAGTGGCAATTGTGAGCAATGTCAGAATAGAATTCAAAAAGCAGCTTATTCGGTTTCGGGAGTAAAGTCGGCAGTTTGGAGTATCGAAACACATCAATTGAGTTTAATTTTGAACGAAGAAAAAACAACAATCCTTGCGGTTAAAACAGCAATTGCTAAAGCAGGACATGATTCTGAGGACATAAAAGCATCGTCGGAAAGTTATGATAAATTGCCTGGTTGTTGTCAGTATGAAAAAAAATAGTGCGTTTTTTAAGCGTTAATTAAATTTAAAATAACGCTAATAAATTGTGTCACAGTTAAATTTTAGCTACTTTCACAAACTCAAATTCAAACCCAAACACCTATGAATACTTTCGATTGGACCCAATTAGTAAATCCTGAATTTTACATTACACTTGAACTTGCGGGTTTTCAAATAGGACTTTATATTGTTTTATTTATAGTTTTTGCTGAGACGGGGCTTTTTGCCGGCTTCTTTTTGCCAGGCGATAGTTTGTTGTTTTTGTCAGGAATTTATGCTTCGGGTACTGTTGTAGATGGAGTTTATCATGCTGGATTAGTGGATCAATTTATACATATAGAATATGAATTTGTCAATGTTTTAATTTTAGTCTCCTTCGTGGCTTTGGCTGGAATTTTAGGAAATATGGTTGGATATTGGTTTGGTTCTAAAAGTGGCTATTACTTGTTTAAAAAAGAAGATACCTTTTGGTTCAAGAAAAAATACCTAATTCAGTCTAAGGATTTCTTTGAAAGATACGGTGGTAAGGCCATAATCTACGCTCGTTTTTTGCCTATTTTTAGAACATTTGCCCCGATAATTGCTGGAATTGTGACAATGGATAAAAAGAAATTCATGTTCTTTAATATTGTAAGTTCTTTTTTGTGGTCGTTTGTCTTAATATTCTCAGGTCATTATTTATATGGTATTTTTAAGACCTATGGTATTGACCTAAAAGAGCACATCGAGTACATTGTAATTGGAATTGTTCTTGTTTCAACGTTGCCAGTTTTAGTAAAACTTTTGAAGAAAACAGTAGTAAAATAAGCGCATTAATAAGTGCAAAAAAGCGAGAAATTCAATGTGAGTTTCCCGCTTTTTCCTTATTTATTATAATGATTTGGCAATTGGAATTTTTCTAATTTCAGATATAAGTTGTCCGTCATTTGCAAAACCTTCTATGAATACTTGAATTTCTGATTGATTTCCTTTTGGAAAGGTAACTTCAAAATTTGAATTTTCTTTTAGTATTATTTTTGGATACCAACCTAATGTTCCAAATTCATAAAATTCTTTTTGGGTGTCAAATTGTGAGTTTTTGAAGTCAATATTTTTTGTAAAACCCGAAGTTACTACAAGTGAGGTATGTTTTTCTCTGTAATACTCATTTTTAATTCCTTTTTTAAGGTAAATATTTATAGTTCCCATGCTTCCTCCAGCACTTGAAAAACCTGTTTTATCTATATAAATTTCATCAACTTCATTCAAATAAAGACTAAATAAAAGATTTAAATCAAATACTATTTCATTGTCAATATAAACGGATGGTGTTCCATTTTCCGAAAACCCTCCGTTTCTTGGATTTTTAATATAAGCAGAGTTATCTTCTTGACTTATACCTGTTTTGTAACCATTTCTACCAATAAAGTCGAGAACGTTTCCAAAGGTATTTTCGTCAATTTTATAGGCTGTAGCCGAACTTGACGCCACTTCAACACTATGAGTAAAAACTTGTTTTTTATAGTTGTTCTTTATTTTTACTTCCGATAAATTTATGGCACTTTCATCTGTTTTTAAAGTGGTAAAAGTGAAACTCTTTCCTAAGTTTTTAATTGCCGGACAACCTGTTTCATGCGTATTTAAAGGCAGTTTAAATAGTGTGTCATTTCGTGATATTTTGACATCCATTTTTGTGTAAACCGCAATATTTTTTTCGTTTAACAGTTGAAAAATAAATACGGTTGAGTCTTGCGCAAAATAGTTTTCAAATTTAAATTCGTTATTTTTATCAAGTGTAGTTTCGTCAAAAACATTGTTTTTTAAGGCAATTAATGAAATTTTGTATTTTGAATTTGGATTCAATTTTTTCGCTACTTTTCCACTTATCGTAACTCCTTTAGAAAAGCGGAAAGTCATTTTTGGTGGATTTGACTTAATGTCTTCCCAAAGATACTTGCTTCTTTTTTGATTGAGCATTAAAAGTTCCATATCTAGTTTTCTACTACTGTTTTCTGGGTCATAATAGGGATACGTTTCCAATTCGGTCTGTTCTAAATAAGCATTTAAATAAAAGGTCCCTAAGACAGATTTTTTTGGACCTACGCAAGAATTAGCTGCAGGAAGAACACTTATGCTAAAATTTGACTCTTTAGCGTCGGTTATTCCAGTTAGTGATATGCTGTCGTTAACAATAGTTTTGGCTTCGAGTTTTACGTTTGGTTTTGTCGTTTCATAAATATAAACCAATCTCTGAGCAACTTCATTCAGGTTTTCATCAATTACACGAATAGTATTAACGCCATTGGATAAATATTTTTTATCAAAATCTAGAATTTGCTCCTGTTGTTTGTTATTAAATGTAAAAACTTTTTGAACCGAATTTCCATCTTGGTGAATTAATAGGATGTATTTTTTATTTTCAAATAATGCAACTCCTTTGTCATTTGTTTTTACAGATAACACTAAATGGTTGTTCGATAATTGATTGTTGTAACTGATTGCCAAGCCAGTATCTTGAATAGGTGGCAATGGTTCTGAAAGATTTATTTTATCGGAATGAATTACTAATGTATAGGTTTCGTTTGAAATTGGGGTGAAATAAAAATTACCATTTCCCATTTTATTGGTCGAAAATTTTGCAATTTCATTCGATTTTGAATCTAATATTATTCCATCATTAATTGAGATTGCTTTTCGATTGCAGTCTGCTATTTTTACGCCAACTCTATTGATTACGCCATTCAGTAGTACACCACTTTCTGGAAAAAACGTTGTTTTCGCAGTTTTCCAATTGGGTTCCTTTAATTCAAAACTATAAGATTCATTTTTATCAATTACCTCAATAGTATGCAGGAAGGAATCATCTTCTTTAAAATTATTCATCCAATTGGTGTAAAACCGAAAATGATATTTACCAGATTTGAATTTTTCGCTCAAGTGCAATCCTCCTTGAAAAGTGCCTAAAGTTGTAAATAGCAATTGTTTTTGGACCACTTCATTTTGATCATTATAGATTGCTAGTTGAACATTCGTCGTAAATAAATGTGGGGAACGGCTGTTTTTGTTATAAACATATCCTTTAAAGGTAATATCTTCATTGTTTACGTAAATGTTTTTATTGAAATGAACATGAATATTTTCTCGGTCATAATGAAAATAGTCTTCAATTTTATTTTTAATTTTTTCTTGATTTTCCGTGTTTTGAGTGTAGGATTGAGCAAATAAGAAAAAACTGAAAAGGGTGATGTAAAATCTCATTTGAATAAAAATAGTTTACGAAGTTGATAAATCAATAAGAATCTTGGCGGTAAATTTAACTACAATAGAACACTAAGATTGTTAAAATAGTTATAATATTATTCTTAATTAAATTTTAGAAGAAACCTTATAAAAAGAAAATCCGCCTAGTCATTGACCAAGCGGGTTTTTAACAGTGTATTTTTGAAATTTAAATTTCCAAAAAAGTATTACATCATTCCTGGCATTCCACCACCCATAGGGTTTCCACCACCATTTTCTTCTTTAATTTCAACTAAAGCACATTCAGTAGTTAGTATCATTCCAGCAACAGAAGCTGCATTTTCTAAAGCTACACGAGTTACTTTTTTAGGATCTATAATTCCTGCTTTTAGCATGTCTACATATTCGTCAGTTTTGGCATTATAACCAAAATCGCCTTTTCCTTCCGCTACTTTTGCCACAACAACAGAACCTTCAAGGCCTGCATTTTCTACAATAGTTCTCAAAGGAGCTTCTACAGCGCGAGAGATAATTTGGATTCCTGTTGCTTCATCAGCATTGTCTGCTTTTAAACCTGATAATACGCTTTTTGCTCTCAATAAAGCAACGCCACCACCAGCAACAATTCCTTCTTCAACAGCAGCACGAGTTGCATGTAAAGCATCGTCAACTCTGTCTTTTTTCTCTTTCATTTCTACTTCAGAAGCAGCACCAACATAAAGAACGGCAACACCACCGGCTAGTTTAGCCAAACGTTCTTGCAATTTTTCTTTGTCATATTCAGAAGTCGTTGCTTCCATTTGACCTTTAATTTGGTTGACACGATTTTTAATCATATCTGCTTCGCCAGCACCACTCACAATCGTAGTGTTATCTTTATCGATAGTCACTCGTTTTGCAGTTCCCAACATTTCAATTGTTGTGTTTTCCAAAGTATACCCTCTTTCTTCAGAGATTACCGTTCCTCCTGTTAAGATAGCAATATCTTCCAACATTGCTTTTCTTCTATCGCCAAAACCAGGGGCTTTTACCGCAGCTATTTTCAAGGCGCCACGTAATTTATTTACTACCAATGTCGATAAAGCTTCACCATCAACATCTTCTGCAATAATTAAAAGTGGTTTTCCTGATTGAGCAACTGGCTCTAAAACAGGTAATAATTCTTTTAATGAAGATACTTTTTTATCGTATAAAAGGATATATGGATTTTCTAATTCTGCTTCCATCTTTTCTGGATTGGTAACAAAATAAGGAGATAAGTACCCTCTGTCAAATTGCATTCCTTCCACAACATCTACATACGTATCCGTTCCTTTTGCTTCTTCAACTGTAATTACACCTTCTTTTCCAACTTTTGCGAAAGCATTGGCAATTAATTCTCCAATTACTTCGTCGTTATTTGCAGAAATAGAAGCAATTTGTTTGATTTTTTCAGAATCACTTCCTACTACTTTTGCCTGTTTCGTTAAGTCGGCAACAATTGCTTCAACTGCTTTGTCAATTCCTCTTTTCAAGTCCATTGGGTTGGCACCTGCAGCTACGTTTTTCAAACCTTCTTTAACAATTGCTTGCGCTAAAACAGTCGCAGTTGTAGTTCCATCACCAGCTAAATCATTGGTTTTAGACGCTACTTCTTTCACCATTTGAGCTCCCATATTTTCCAATGGATCTTTCAATTCGATTTCTTTTGCAACAGTAACACCGTCTTTTGTGACAGTTGGACCACCAAAAGATTTTCCAATAATTACATTACGACCTTTAGGTCCCAAAGTTACTTTTACTGCATTTGCCAATGCATCAACACCACGTTTCAATCCGTCACGTGCTTCAATATCAAATTTTATATCTTTTGCCATTT
>CALPQA020000141.1 GCA_943325595.2 Auritidibacter sp. Marseille-P8566 | reverse complement strand
TCAGTTATCGAAATGCGAATGTCTTGTGATTTGGGAAAATCTTGTGTCATTTCGCATCGAATCTCAACAGTTCCTTTTTTGGTGAATTTCAATGAATTTCCAGCAATATTGTATAATATTTGTTCAATTCTTAATATATCCCCTTTCAAAATGGGATGAATTTTGTCTGATATATAAGAAGTTAATGTTAGATTTTTTTCATTTGCTTTGCTTTGTAATATCGAAATAACATTTGCAATTTTACTAGCAAAATTGAAGTTTTTATTCTCAAGATGCATTTCTTTTGCCTCAATTTTAGAAATATCCAGAACGTTATTAATAATTGCTAGTAAATGGAAAGAAGCAAGTGAACTATTATCGACAAATGTTTTTTGGCTATCATTTAGTTCTTCTCTATTTAATTCTCTCAAAAAGCCAATGATTGCGTTTAATGGAGTCCTAATTTCATGACTCATATTCATTAAAAACAGTTCTTTAGCTTTCGCACTTTCCTCGGCTTTAATTTTTTCTTTTTCAAGTTCTATTCCCAACATTTTTTGTTCGGTAATATCTAGGTGAAGTCCTACCGAACCTATAATATTGCCCATACTGTCATAATTTGGTGCGCCACTAATTATCCACCATCGAATTTCTCCTTGTTTGTTTTTTACTTCTAATTGATAAATGTCAGCAATACCAATTTCCCGTATTTTCTTTTTAGATTCTACAATATCAATTCCTTTTCTTGATGCAAATAGGTCATTTGGATTTTTACCAATCAATTCGCTAATTTCATACCCTGAAATAAAAGCAAAATTTTGATTTGCAAATTGAATCAGTCCCTCATTATCAATTTCTATAAGCCCAATATTGATGTTGGATATTATGTTTCTGTATTTTTGTTCTTGATTTTTTGAAAAGTCATTGGCTCTTTTTACTTCAGTAGCGTCTTTAACAAAAAGACAAAACAACAGTTCATTGTTTTGGAAGATTGGCGTAATTGAAATCTCTATTGGGAATTCTTTAGCTTCTTTGTCAATTGCAACACAACCTATTTGGCGGTACATGTTAGTAGTATCGCCCATTTTAATGTAATTTGCAATATTTTGTTGGCACATGATACTATGGCTAGCAGAAAATACTATTTCATACACTCTCTCTCCAATTACATCTTCTTGTTTTTTCCCGAATAGTAATTCTGCTTTAGTATTCCAAAATGTAATTTTACCATGACTATCAAACAGTATAACCACATTAAATGCAGAATTCATAACCAATTTCCGATTGGCTTCATTAGATTTCTTCTCTTCTTCTAAAGAATTGTTGAGTTTTTTATAAGTTTGTTTTACTTTTTTGGCAAATTCAATGAATGCAGGGTCTTTTTGAAATTCGGCAGGTATGTATTTCGTAATTTGAGCTTGTAATAAAGTAGTTTCGTCCATTCTTTTAGCTTAAGTATCAGTATAATATATTTACTTGTTTACGAAAGTAAGCAATTTTATATACATTTTGTTTTATTTGTTAAAAAATATATAGTAATGTCAAAAATTGTTAATTTTTATCTCAAAGTATCAATATTATAGGTCAGTAATTGTAAATTTATTTCCTCCTACTTTTTGTACATTTATAGTTTACATTTGTAAAAATTTACATTTAAATGAATTTTAAAGTTTCAAACCAACAAATTAACATTCAATTTCCAAATCAAATTACATTGCATATTAAGCGTGAAGATTTGATTCATCCTTTTGTTTCCGGGAATAAATTCAGAAAATTAAAGTACAATTTGCTACAAGCTAAAGCAGAAGGGAAGACGAAAATAATTACTTTTGGAGGCGCTTTTTCGAATCATATTGCGGCTGTTGCTTATGCTGGTAAAGAACATAATATTGAAACTATTGGAATAATTCGTGGAGAAGAATTATCTTCTAAAATTTCAGAAAATCCCACACTAACTTTTGCTCAAAATTGTGGGATGAAATTTGATTTTATAACTCGAGATGAATATCGATTTAAAGATTCTTTGACTTTTATTGAAAAATTAAAAGAGAAATATGGTACATTTTACTTAGTTCCAGAAGGAGGTACAAATGCACTTGCAATAAAAGGTTGCGAAGAAATTCTTACATCCGAAGATAGTATTTTTACTCATATTTGTTGTTCAGTAGGTACAAGTGGAACAATTTCGGGTATAATTAATTCGGCAAAATCTAATCAAAAAATTATTGGATTTCCTGCCCTAAAAGGTAGTTTTTTGTCAGATGATATTCGTAATTTTGTAACGAATTCTAATTGGGAATTACAAAGCGACTATCATTTTGGAGGTTATGCAAAAATAAATGAAGAATTAATTCGTTTTATTAATGCGTTTCGGGAGAAAACGAGCGTTCCATTAGACCCAGTTTATACAGGAAAAATGATGTTTGGAATTTTGGATCTAATCAATAAAGGATATTTTCCAGTAGGCTCAAAAATTTTAGCCATTCACACAGGCGGTCTCCAAGGTATTGAAGGTATGAATTGCAAACTTAAGAATAAAAATTTACCACTAATAACAATATGATGATTAGGAAAATAGCGCTATTTTGCCTCGTTTTATTTATAATGAGTTGCAGTTCCAAAAAGGCAATAATTCAAACGACTAAATCGGATAGAGTGAAGCCTCATCATTCTGAGGTTTTCAAAAATCACGAGCCAACGTCTACTAAAATCATAGAAAATTCTTCTTCCAAAACTGAAATTCTGGAGGCTACAACAAGAGTTAAAGTTACCACGGAAATCGTTTTAGCCTACATTGAAAATTACAAAGAAATCGCCAAAAAAAACATGAAGGATTTCGGAATTCCATCAAGCATTTGCCTTGGACAAGGAATTTTAGAATCGGGTGCAGGAACGGGTCCTTTGAGTTCATTGGCCAACAATCATTTTGGAATTAAATGCCACAAAGATTGGACAGGTCCTACGGTTAGTTATGATGATGATGCCGCACAGGAATGCTTCCGAAAATACAACATGCCAAGTGAATCGTATAATGATCATGCACTTTTTTTAAAAGGAAGAAAATGGTATGAACCCTTGTTTAAATTGGAAAAAGACGATTATAAAGGTTGGGCTAGAGGTTTGAAAGCAGCGGGTTATGCAACCGATCCGAAATACCCTGAAAAATTAATAGCAATTATTGAACGCTACCATTTGAATCAATATGATTCCGAAGTTTTAGGAAGGGAATACATAGCAAAATCAATTCAATCAACAAATTCAAAATACAAAGAATACCAGGTTTCTCAAGGTGATACTTTGTATTCTATTTCCAAAAAATTCAATGTAACTATTGATGATTTAAAAAAGAAAAATAATATTTCTGATAACGCCCTTTCCATTGGTCAGAGTCTAATTGTGGAATAATAATTCAACTAAAATTAAATAAAATGCTATACCAAAGAAGCAGTCAATTATTTGTAGAAGCAGAAAAAGTAATTCCAGGCGGAGTCAATTCTCCAGTTCGCGCATTCAAAGCAGTTGGTGGAACGCCTATTTTTGCCAAAAGTGCTATTGGAGCCTATCTTTATGATGAAGACGGAAACCGATTTATTGATTATATTAATTCATGGGGACCAATGATTTTGGGACATGCATTTCCTCCAGTTGTTGATGCTATTATTGAGAAAGCTAAATTAGGAACTTCTTTTGGGATGCCAACGGCTTTAGAAACTGAAATTGCAGCTTTGGCAATCAGTATGGTTCCGGGTATTGACAAAATACGTTTTGTAAATTCAGGTACAGAAGCTTGTATGAGCGCCATTCGATTGGCTCGAGGATTTACAAATAAAGATAAAATAATAAAATTTGCAGGGTGTTACCACGGACATTCTGATTCGTTTTTAATTCAAGCGGGTAGTGGCGCTGTAACTTTTGGTTCACCAAATAGTCCTGGAGTAACGGCAGGAACTGCAAAAGATACTTTATTGGCAAAATACAATGATTTAGAAAGTGTAAAAACACTAGTTGAAGCCAATAAAAATGAAATTGCAGCAATAATAATCGAACCAGTTGCTGGAAATATGGGTTGTATTCCTCCAAATAAAGGGTTTTTAGAAGCAATTCGACAAATTTGCACAGACAATGACATACTTCTAATTTTTGATGAGGTAATGACGGGATTCCGATTGGCAAAAGGTGGCGTTCAAGAATTGTTTAATATCAATGCTGATATTGTAACGTTTGGAAAAGTAATTGGTGGTGGTTTGCCTGTTGGTGCATTTGCCGCAAGGGCAGAAATCATGAATTATTTAGCCCCCCTGGGTCCAGTTTATCAAGCGGGAACATTATCAGGAAATCCATTGGCGATGGCAGCTGGATTGGCAATGTTGAAAGCACTAAATGAAGATGAAGCGGTATTTCAACGACTTTCTGAAAAAACTATTTATTTAGAAAACGGAATTCAAAAAGCACTTTCTTCGAATGGAATTGACTTTACAATCAATAGAATTGGTTCCATGATTTCTGTGCATTTTGATGCTGCACCTGTGGTTGACTTTCAAAGTGCTGCAAAAGGCGACAACGAAACGTTCAAGAAATTTTTCCATGGATTGTTAAACGAAGGTATTTACATTGCGCCATCAGCATATGAAACCTGGTTCTTAACTGACGCGCTGACTTATGAAGATTTAGATTTTACTATTCGAGCCATAGAAAAAGTGGCAAAAACCTTATAATAAAAAAGGGCTTTCTATTTAAGAAAGCCCTTTTTTTATTGATTAAGTAAAATCTAAATTAGTTTTTTACTTCTATTAATTCAGTACTCAACAATTGATTGTAAAGTGCTGTATTTCCTTTTAATTTTTCAAGTTGATTAGAGTCAATTGTAGCTTCAATTTTTAAACCAACAATTCTTGACATTTCTCTTTTACCTTCAACAGTTTCAGAGCTATTTTGCATTACTTGGTGTTTCATTTCGAAAAGTCCAACAAAGGCAGTTTTTAAAGTCTCATCTAGTCCTAAAAATTCAGAAATTGCAAGGCCATCTTTTTGTGCAGCTTGTTCAGGAGTCAATATTACAACTTCTTTTTTTGGAGTTGCATCCACTTTTTTCTTGTTTTGAGCTGACATAGCACCACCAAAAGCAAGCATTAAAAAACTAGCAATAATTATTTTTTTCATGGGGAATGATTTAAATTGAACCCAAATCTAAATGATTTTTTTTAAAGAAAAAAATAATTGATTATTTATCTTCTGATTTTTCGTCTTTTTCACCTTTACCTTCTTTTTTTTCTTTCATTTTCTCTTTTCTTTCAGCTTGAATTTTTTCCCAAGTTGTATTTTGTTCTGGAGTAAGAATTTTGCTGATTTTTTCTTTCATTGCTTTGCGTTCTTCTTTTGAAGGTTTAGCATCACCGTCACCTTTTTTAGGAGCCATTTCAGAAAATAAGGTGGTCATTTGTTTTTGTTGAGCGTCATTTAACTTCAACTCTTTTGTCATTCTTTTCACTTCTCTTTCGCCTCTTTTTTCTGGAGACATTCTCTCCATTGGCTCTTTATTTCCTTTTTCTTTTTTCTCAACTTGTGCAAATGTTGATAAACCGGCTACTAGAAACGCAGCTACAATTAATTTTTTCATGTTCTTTTATTTAATGATTTGTTATTATAAGACGCTATGTAATTTAAAAGGTTTAACTCTTAACATAAAATTATATTTTAAGCATTGTTATCAAAGGATTTGCAAGAAAAATATTTTTTTATCGTCTAAAAAGTAGCTAAAATTAAAGTAACTTTGCCAAGTGAAAAAAGCAATAATACGACCCAGCAGACGGGCTTTCCG
>CALPQA020000140.1 GCA_943325595.2 Auritidibacter sp. Marseille-P8566 | reverse complement strand
TGTATTCCCAACCAGCAGGATTGTGTTCCCCATAGTACACTCCAGGACCCCAACCTTTGCCAGTATATCCTATTGCATATCCACTTTTCTCCAACAATTCAGGGTAAAATTTCCATTTGGGAGGTATAACAGGAATATGATTAGCAGCTTCTTCCAATTGCCAAGAATACCTTCCGGTTAAGAAACAAGCTCGAGAAGGGGAGCATTTTGGGTTACAAACATAGGCATTCGTAAAAAGTGCTCCTTCATTTGCAATTCGATCAAAATTGGGTGTTTTTATATATTTGGAACCATACACCCCCATACTATTTCGTGAGATGTCATCACCCATAATAACAAGAATGTTTGGCCGCTTATTTTGAGCTACTCCATCAATGGAATAGAAAAAACTTAGAGTTAACAAGAAGGAGGACGCCAATAAATAAATAAATTTTTTCATTTTTTTAAGATTTATGGTAGTACGCTAATTTATTTTCGTTGAATATTCACCTCAATACCGTTAAAAATATCATCGATTGAATCTGTATTTAGCAAAACAAAGTCAGACCCAAATTCTCCACTATGGTTTAACTGCATGTCAGCAACTTCGACTGTAACAGATTTCCACTGGTTATCACCCTTTCCTTTTACCTCAAGGGCCGTTTTCATTACTTTTTCTTTGTTGTATTTTAATGCCCAAGTTGAACCTGCATTTTTATCTAACCAAGTGATGGTAAATTTTAAACTTTTTGGTTTTGAAGTGGCAAACACCTCATCATCAAATTTAAAATACATTGTGTTTTTGCCAGTTGCATTTTCGAAAGAACGAGCAAAACGGTCGTATTTAGAAGAGTTTTTGTCAATTTCACCTCTAATTCTGAAAAGCCCTATAGAAGTTTTGTCGGCATTAATCTGAGTTAGAAAACGTTCAAAATTTCCTTCTGCAATGTCCCATCCGGCATCATTATAGCCTTTTTGTCTCTCCCTTTGGTTTACTTGACCTATATCAGCTGATTCTAAATCGTCCATTTTTGCTCCTCTTGACGCATAGGCATTACAAATATTAGTATAGCGTTCCAGATTTTTCGACTTTGCATTCCCAAATATTTTTACCGGAAATTTAATGGTGTCTGCAGCGTTTAGTCCTTCGTGAAAAACAGAAAAGGCCGTAGTGGCAGAGGCGGGATAAACCTGTTGTGCATATTTGTTATACATTTTAAAAATGTCTCTAATTTCAGGATGTTCTAAGGCATATTGAATGGCTTTTTTAGTGCAATTATAAGATGATAACCCTGTGTTGATACCGCTTAGGGCTGACCAATAAAAACCTAATTCTGTATTGATATTGAATATTGGTTTTCTCCAGGACTCATCCATTTCAGAAGCTGAGAAAAGTTTCATCCCTTTTGGATTGATTAAAAAAGGATTCCATTGCTCCTTGAAAGATTGTTCGCCCGTTAAATGGTGCCCTCTGTTATAGGCGCCTCCTTTAATACCAAAACCAATTTTCGGGTCGATGGTATTCATCACCCAATTAAAAGCAGTAGGTTGTTTTACAGGATCCACATTATTAAAAGTTAAAACGATTTGACGGTCAGACACATCATTAAAATACTTCTTAAATTGCTCGAATGCTTCTAAACGATATTTTTCCCATTCTGTTTTTTTGTCGATGGCAAATTTTTCATCTATAGGCTCTCCTTTGTAAGGTTCTTCGTCGCCAGTAGCACCTGTTTTTACTTGTACAAAGGCAATACAATCAAATTTATTTTTGGGCTGACTTCTTAAAAAAAGTGAGAATTGTTTAATCAATTCAAAATAGTAGTTCTTATGATTTTCATTTAAGTAAAAGGGGTAATTGGCAAATTTTATAGCATGTTTTTCAGGCTTTTTACTAATTACTTTAACCAATGGTACTCCGTAATCATAGAGCCATAAGGGTGAATTAGGTCCTACATTAACACTCACTTTCACGATTTTGTGATACTTCGCCGCCTTATCTAACACTTTTTGAAATTCAGAAAAGTCAAATTTGCCAGGTCCATTAGGCTGGACCTCTGCCCAAGTAGCCGAAACTTCTATCCCCAATACAAAGTCGGCCTTCGGATCGGAATAGTCTTCAACTCCTCCTCCACGATCCCAAACACCATAAGAGCTTATGGGCACAGCTATTTTTTGTGCTTGTGATTTTGTAATAAAAAACAGAAAAAAACCAAGTAAGGCGATGTATTTATAAAGAGCTTTCATAATTATTTTTGAAATTTGTTTAGAAAAATTGTTAAAACACCAAGATTTGATTAGAATTTAGAATTAGTAATCTAAAAGGCATAAAACTAAGTCTTAGTATATTTTAATAAAGAGTTAATATAGCTCAATAAGTATGTGATTTTGTTTCATAATATAAAAAGATGTAAGGTGTAGTCCAAGATTTTTTCCTTCTTTTAAAGTACTTCATTTTTTATTTACCATTAAAATAGGTTCTAAATGCAATTGTTTAAATTCCTAAAAAGTCTAATTTTTCACTAATGTTTCTTGATTTCACAATCAAACTGATTTACCAATTTAGCTTAAAGTTAAGAGAAAAAAAATTAATTATAATAATAGCACAAGAAACGAAAATACAACACGAAAACTAGTGGTTAGTACATTAAAAAAGAACATCCATGAAGTAAATATACTTAGGATGCTCCCTTTGATAATAGTACTATTTCCTAATAAAAATAAATTATTGTTTAATAAATCGTTTTGCAACAACACTACCGTTTTCTTGGACCACTTTAACAATATAAGCTCCTTTTCCTAATGCTGCAACATTCACATATGAAGTATTGTTGCTAGATACTACTTTTTTACCTAGCAAATCATATACTTCAATTTTAGTGATTTTATTAGATGAACTTATATTCAAAACCTCTTGTGCAGGATTTGGATATAATGAAATTGTATTATTTGCATTTCCAAAATCAGCAATACCTAAAGCTGAAGGAACAATATTATCAAAAATAATTGAATCAACATATACAGAATTAGTTGAAGGATTAATATTCAATGCACCTCCAAGAATTGCACCATTAGTAGCTGGAGAAGCATCGGCCACAGCTCCTGAAGCATTCACTATTACCCAATTCACAATATCTGTATGTGGTACTCCAGGTGCAACACTATTTGCACCTGATATGTTTTTACAATAGGTATTTCCTGAAATTACAATGTCACCAATTGCATAAGTTGCTGTTGCTAGCCAAGTATTCAACATACCAAAGTTTAATTCTGGAAATTGATAACCATTATCCCAAGTACTTAAATTAAAATCATACGTTTTGTAGTTAGCATCAGAAGTAGTATAGGTTTGAATTGGATTAAAAACAGTTCCTACTCCGGCTACTTTTCCATTTAATTGAAATAATGTATTGGTTGAGGTGTTTTTTAAAGTAATATGGGCATACTTATTTGTACCTTCAACATGGGCAAGTAATGATGATAAAGCTACCTTACCATTCGTAGAGGCTGCAGTTGTACAGTTAATCATTAAAGTTCCTCTTGACGATTCAGTTGCTTGAACAGCTGTTGATCTTGTAAGATTAGTGAAACTTTCAGTTGTTGTATCAAAATTAAAAACATTAACTTCTGGTGTTACAAGATAAGCTAAAGGCTTAATGTAATCAATTAAAATGTACTCGCCTGCTACTGGTGTATAGGCCGAACCAGCTGTTGTGCTATTATTCTTTTTACACATTATATCAATACCAATAGGGTTACCTGTCCATGCCGTTACATCAACAATATAGGTTTGGTAGGCCGTATCAGCAGTGGAAATTACAACATTCCCATAATTACTAGTAGTTGATGCTGGACATAATCTTAAATAGCTTATTGTACTTAAGTTTTTCAATCGTATTTCAATAAAGTTGATATTTGTATCTGCATCAATATTGGCATCTGCCTTTCTTATTATGGGATTATTACCCTGACCAACAACAAAATCAACCCTTAAATCCCCTGCTGACTGTGTCACTGTATGCGCTCCTAAAGTTCCAGCAGAAGAATTGCACGTAAATCCTTCCGTTGTGGAGATAAAATTCCATGGTCCTTGAGCAAAGGTGAATAGAGGAAAAATTAATAACAAATAAGTAATTTTTGTTTTCATAATATTTTTTTTAAAAGTTATGTTTTGTGTAAAATTAAACGAAAATCCCAAATTAGTCATGGCGAAAAAGTGTCATTCATAAGGCTAATTTGGTTCAATTGTAATATAAATCAAGAAGCTACTATTTATAAAAAAACGAGTCTAATTTATGTAATACATTAAAATCCAGTACCATCTATAAACCCAAAGCAAATAAAACAAAAAAGACTGCAACAAATAAATGCCGCAGTCCTAATTTAGTAATTAAGTTCTTTTTAAATTTCTAATAAATTCTAATTAATTACTTTAATAGTACTTATTAACTTCTACTTTTTAATTCACTATTTTTTTTATAACATCTTTACTATTCTCATCTATAATTTTAACAATCAATACTTGGTTGGTTGCTTTCAAATTATGGATAGCAGCTGTAGTGGCTTTTACTGATTTTTGTTGTTCAATTAATCTTCCCTGAATATCATACACTTCAATAGTCTTGATAACACTTGTTCCTGAATTTATATATAAAGTGCCATTGTTTATATACACTCTTACATTGTTATCGTTGAATGCTGACACATCTACGTTCAATGTTCTTTGGTATTTCAAAGAAAATCTGGCGTTGTCTATTCCAGCTGTTGCAGTGAAAGTACAAGAACCTGCTTTCAAATCTGTTTCGTTACCAGTAATATTATCTTTAAGATAAATAGCTTGTTCCGAAGTAAAGACTCCATCAAAATGGTCTAAAGTAATAGTATAATCTCCCGCGACATCTGTTTTGAAGTTTAAGGCAACTACATCTGCAGGGTCAAATGTTGAACGACTTTGAATTGTGTATTCTTCATTATTGATATTTGATGTTAAGGCAATTGGACTGTCATTAATGTATTTAGCATCGTAACTATCTACTCCTTGAGAACCTTCTTCTAGATAACCTATTAAAGTTTGGCTAAAAACTCCTGAAGCATTGGTTAGGTTTAACCATATACGGTCTTTTTGAACTTGGTTGGTTCTGAAGAATTGATTGTCATTATTGGCAACACGCATAGCGTTTGTAAAGGATATGTTAGAGTTACTTTTGGCTTTCACGAAGAACCCTTGTCCTACTTGAATTGTTCCGTTTGGCGAAGCGCTACTTGGAGTAGCAGTTGCTCCTAAAGAGTTATATACTGCATAAGCAGAACCAATGGCCCCATTTATTTTTCTCCAGAAATACAAACTGCTTTCTATGTTGGCAGTGTTGGCTACAATAAATGCTTGCGCATTAATGGTTGATGGATAAGGATTTCCCAACATATTGTAACCAAATGGAGCAGAACCATTGTATGTTATTGTTTTATTAATAGTCCCATTGTTAGGCACTCCTGTAAAACTACCATTCCAAACCGTTGGAGTAGCAGGATGATCATTAGGCATACGAATTAAATAACCCATAGCTGTTGCAAACTGGGTTGTTAAAGGGTTCACTACATTGTATAAGTTAGTTGCTTCGTTATAACTATAAAAACGATTTGACAATGTAGAAGGGGAAAAGGCCAATATATTTTGTTCCGCCACTGGAGACGACCAAATAGTATAGTCTAAACGTCTCAAAGCATTACTGTTTCTCTTTACAGTTATTGCTCCTGCATTCGTATTAACTGTAGTTGAAGAATCCTGAATTAAATTGGCGTTATTTTCTATCACAAGACCCGTTGTGCTTCCATTATTGATTACTTCATT
>CALPQA020000139.1 GCA_943325595.2 Auritidibacter sp. Marseille-P8566 | reverse complement strand
TTACATTTTCTTGAACGAGTAAATAATCTGGCGCAATACATGTTTGTCCTGCATTGATAAATTTTCCCCAAACAATTCGTTTTGCAGCCAATTTTAATTCGGCACTTTCTTCAATAATACAAGGGTTTTTACCTCCTAATTCTAATGTTATTGGAGTTAAATTTTCTGCTGCTGCTTTGGCAACAATTTTCCCTACAGCTACACTTCCAGTAAAAAAAATAAAATCCCAACGTTGTGAAAGTAGTTTTTGAGAAATTTCAACACCTCCCTCAACTACTTCTACGTGGTTTTTGTCAAATACTCCAGTAACAATTTCAGCGATAATGCTTGAGGTGTGAGGAGTTAATTCCGATGGTTTTAATACGACTGAATTACCTGCAGAAACGGCGGCAATTAGTGGACATAAAGCCAACTGAAACGGATAATTCCAAGGAGCAATTATTAGAATTTTGCCATAAGGCTCACTGTAAATAAAATCTTTGGAAGGAAAATTTAAAATGGAGGGCAAAACTTTCTTTGGTTTTGCCCGTCTGTTTATATTTTTGATGGTGTCTTTTAAATCACCAATTACATAGCTTGTTTCAGTTAAAACAGCTTCAAAGGCTGGTTTTTTAAAATCATCATACAGCGCTTTAATAATTCTATCTTCATTTTCTTGAATGGAAAACAACAATTTTTTTAAGGATTCTTTTCGGAAATTGATATTGGTTTTGAATTCCATAAATTTAAAAATTAGAAGTAATAAATTAGTATGAATGTAATTTTCTATAGAAAAGCGAATCGGAATCCAGTATAGAAATCGGCTTGTTTACCATCACTTGTAATTGCTGAAAGTACAGAATTAGAACCAAGGAAAAAACCACCCAATCTAAATCCAACTCCTGCAGCAGTCCCAGAAACTTCATTTACAGATATTGGAACATAGGCTTCAAAGAATCCAGCAGAAAAACGTGGAGTTACAGAAATGATATTTTGTGAAGTAATTTGGTCGTTTCCACTGTTGTTATTAATTTTTTGTTGGGTGAAAAGAGTAACATTAACTTTAGGTATAATTTTGATGTCGGCATAAAGATTTAAAACCGTTGGTAGTTGCACTTTAAAATCTTTGCTTTGTGGAGTATTACTAAGATAGCCACTATTTACCAATACTTGTTCAATATCTTTTACACCATTTGAATTTTGAAATTGATTTAAATTCAACTGTTGAGAGCCTTGAATTGACAAAGTATAATCTGTAGAATAATTTGAATCTGATTTGAAAGTCATGCTTCCAATATTTTTTATAGCAGCTCCAACTTTTAATTTATAATTTTTTCCGCTACTGATAAGTTGGTAGTCAAAACCGATATCTGTTGCCATCCCTTGAAGGTTACCAAAAACTGATTTGGTATAATCGCTTGTGTTTGTAAACTCGTTACCAAGGCTTCCAGAATAGGCAATATTCATATTAGCACTAGCATTGGTAAGTATTAAATTTCCTGAATTGTCAGTAATTTTTCCTTGAAATTTATCAAGTCCAATATTTGCATAAGCACCAGGGAATAAAAGTTTAAGTGTAATACCACCATTAATTTTATATTTTTCAGTTTCATAAATTTTGTGAGCAACCGAAAAACCTATTTCTCCCCAAGCAGTAGCGTTCATCCTTTGATTTGTAGAACTAGATATTACAGAGGAACTTCCTACAGAACTTAATGCACTATTGATAAGTGCCGAACCAAGATTTGGATCTACATCAACTACATTGCCTTTAATATGCCCTTTTGAGGTAACTGCAAATCCCCATTTCAATAATTTAATAGCGAATCCAGGTCCTAGAAATTCAGTGTCAATATTAAAGTTTACAGGATCTGTACCTTTGAAAATCATGTTTTCTAAATTGTTACCATCAATTATATCACTGAATCCAATTTTATTATTAGAAACATTGATGCTTGAAGAGAACAATTGTAATTCAAATTTGCTGTTTAAACTAGCTAATTCAGAAGGATTCATTCCAACATTCAGTATCCCAACACGTTTAGAAGTTGTAATTCCTGAGAAATGATCTTGAGAAAAAGAATTTAATGAAAGCAGTAAAATCGGAATTAAGATTAGGTTTTTCATTGGATTTTTGGTTTAAAATTATTTGTGTGAATAGAAATATAAATTTACAATTTTTTTTAATTAAAAAGCATTCCAAATAACATCTTTTGGTGTGGGTGCAATAATATTTATATTTTCTTTAGTAACGGGATGAACAAAAACTAATTTTCGTGCATGTAAATGAATGCCTCCATCGGGGTTACTTCTGTCAAAACCATATTTCAAATCGCCTTTTATTGGAGATCCAATGGCAGCTAATTGTGCTCTAATTTGATGGTGTCTGCCCGTATGAAGATTTATTTCTAGAGCATAATAATTTTGTAATGTTGCTATAATTTTATAGTCCAAACTAGCTAATTTACTCTCGGGAACTTCTCTTGAATGTGCTTTTGAGGTGTTATTCTTTTCGTTTCTTTTCAAATAATGAACGAGTTTATCTTCTGAATTTAGAGGTTTGTTTTTTACAATTGCCCAATATGTTTTTTGAGTTTCACGATTGCTAAAGAGCTCATTCATACGAGTCAAAGCCTTACTTGTTCTTGCAAAAACTACTATTCCAGTTGTGGGTCTGTCTAATCGATGGACCACCCCAAGAAATACTTCTCCAGGCTTGTTGTATTTGTCTTTTATATATTCTTTTACGACATCCGACAAGGGTTTGTCTCCTGTTTTGTCCCCTTGCACAATATCTCCTACACGTTTATTTACCACAATAAGATGGTTGTCTTCGTGTAGCACTTGGAGGTTGGATTTATCGGAAATTATTTTCATTTCAATTCCCATTTAGGGTAGTGGGATTAATATTGCTCATTTGCATTTGGAAAATCACTCGATTTTACATCGGTAACATATTGTCCAATTGCTGTAGTCATTTCTTCATATAAATTCAAATAGCGTCTCAAAAATCGAGGACTAAATTCGTTATTCATTCCTAACATGTCGTGAATTACAAGTACTTGACCATCAACGCCACCGCCAGCACCAATTCCAATTACAGGAATAGAAATACTTTGAGCAACTTTTGCGGCTAAATGAGCAGGTATTTTTTCTAAAACTAAAGCAAAGCACCCAATTTTTTCAAGCATTTTTGCATCTTGCATTAATTTTTCGGCTTCTTCCACTTCTTTGGCGCGAACGGTATAACTTCCAAATTTGTAAATTGATTGCGGTGTTAATCCTAAATGTCCCATTACGGGTATTCCAGCATTTAATATTTTTTTTATCGACTCTTTAATTTCGCTTCCGCCTTCTAATTTTACAGCATGTCCACCACTTTCTTTCATTATTCTGATAGAAGAGCGTAATGCTTCTTTTGAATCCGATTGGTAACTACCAAAAGGCAAATCCACTACTACCAAAGCACGTTCGATAGCACGAACCACACTAGAAGCGTGATAAATCATTTGATCTAAAGTTATTGGTAATGTTGTTTCATGACCTGCCATTACGTTGGAAGCTGAATCACCTACTAGAATTACATCAATTCCAGCGGTGTCAACAATTTTTGCCATTGTATAATCGTAGGCTGTTAGCATTGAAATTTTTTCGCCATTGGCTTTCATTTCAAACAGCGACTTGGTAGTTATTCTTTTATAATCTTTTTTGGATACAGACATTTTAGCTTTTCTATTTAAGTTGTAAAAGTAGTAAAAACAATTTCTTTTAAACAAAAAAATGGACCCGACTTTCATCGAATCCATTTATAAAAAGAGTAACTTATTCTAAAATTAATGTTTCAAATCTGTGAATTTTACGTCTGCAGCAAATGAAGAGTTTGTTTTTTCAACAACTATTTCTTTGGCTACAGAAAAACTAGCCGTTTGTTTGATGTTTAAAGACGATGTTCCAATAGCTACTTTATACGCACCTGCTTCTGCAATCCAAGCATTTCTATCCGTTACAAATGATGCCAAATCTTTAGGATTTAGTGTCAAAGTAATAGTTTGACTTTCTCCTGGTTGTAATAAATTTGTTTTAGCAAAAGCTTTTAATTCTGAACTTGGTTTGTCAGTATTTTTTGAAGGAGCTGAAAGATATAATTCAACCACTTCTTTACCAGCTATTTTTCCTGTATTTTTCACAGTTACTGTAGCTGTCAATTTATTGGAAAAATTGGTAGTGCTTAATTTTAAACCAGCAACATCAAAGGTTGTATAGGATAATCCGTATCCAAATTCATAAGATGTTTTTACGTTAAACGTATTGAAATAACGGTATCCAACATAAACTCCTTCTTCATAATTTACATTAGTTGGGTTTTCAGCAGGTGTTCCAATCCAGTTTTTATTTGAAGACGTTTCTTCATATTTTACTGGGAAACTCATTGTTAATTTTCCTGAAGGAGTTACTTTTCCTGAGAAAACATCTGCAACAGAATTACCACCTTCTTGACCTGGTTGCCATGGCAAAAGAATCGCGTCTACTTTGTTTTTCCAACTAGCAGTTTCAATCACACCACCAATATTTAGAATTACAATTACTTTTTTTCCTTTTGCGTGAAAAGCTTCAGACACATTGTTTATTAAATTCAATTCATCAGCGGCTAAATTAAAGTCATCCTCTATATTTCTGTCTGCATCTTCGCCAGCATTTCTGCCAATTGTTATTAATGCTATTTGTGATGTATTTGCTTTGTTTTTGACGATTTCGTTTGATAATTCTAATTCAACAATTCGTTTTGGGGTGGCTAATAACCCCCCGTTTTTTTCACGACGGTCCATTTCTTTTGCCTTTTGTTCAACAACATATGGTTGGTATAAAGCTTCTAATTCTTTGTCGATTGTATAGGATGTTGTTGGTTTTTGTGGAGCATTTTTTTCTTTAGATAATTCAACCCCCGAATTATTTTTTAGGTTTATTTTATTAACTTCATTGTTTGTTAACGACTTAGAATCAGCATTAGTTAATCCGTCAATTAACGAAATGGAGTAGGCTTCATTAACATCACCACTTCCGGTGCCACCTGAAATAAAATCATAAGAAGTTATACCAAAAACTGCTAGTGCTGTAGCTTTAGAAGAAAGAGGGAGCGCGTTATTTTCATTTTTTAATAATATAGTTCCTTCAGCAGCAGCTTGTCGAGTTACTTCTGCATTTTCTTTTAAGTTTGGCATATCCGAATATTTATAATTACTCATGGAAGGCGATCTCATCACCAATTCTAAGATTCGAGTTAAATCCTTGTTTACAACATCGGCTGTTAGTTTTCCGCTTTTCATATTATCTAATATGGCTTGTTTTTGACTTGGCATTCCTGGCATTAACAAATCATTTCCAGCGGTTAATTGAGCGGTTACATCACTCACGGCATTAGGAGAAAAAGGACTCATAAAGCTATTATAGCCTCCAAACCAATCGGTCATTACTAAACCTTTAAAACCCCATTCATTTCTTAGTACAGTAGTTAATAAATCTTTTCTCGAAGAAGTATACGTTCCATTAATAAGATTGTAAGACGACATAATTGTCCATGGTTGTGCTTCTCTAACAGTAATTTCAAATCCTCTTAGATAGATTTCGCGTAAAGCCCTTTCGCTAATATGAGCATTAATTCCCATACGATTGCGCTCTTGATTATTAGCAGCAAAATGCTTCGCCGAAGTTCCAACACCGTTTGACTGTATACCATTAATTATTGAAGCCGCAATTTTACCAGTTAATAAAGGGTCTTCCGAATAATATTCGAAGTTTCTTCCACACAATGGATTTCTGTGAATGTTCATTCCCGGTCCTAGCAAAACATCTACACCATATT
>CALPQA020000138.1 GCA_943325595.2 Auritidibacter sp. Marseille-P8566 | reverse complement strand
GCTCGTAAAGGAGTTATTGAGCAAACGTACCGTCACTTTTTTATCAATAATTTATTGAGAGTAAAAGAAGTTATTGTTGCTGTAAACAAAATGGATTTAGTTGATTATTCAGAAGAAGTATACAACAAAATCAAAGCTGATTTTCAAGCCTTGAATGCCAAAAGCACTTTCAAAGAACAAAATGTAAGTTACATTCCGTTAAGCGCTTTAACAGGAGATAATGTGGTAGAATCTTTGGGTGGAATGCCTTGGTACAGTGGACAAACCATTCTACAACATTTGGAAGCTTTAGAGCCTGCGGATGTTTATGAAAAAGGGGAAGCACGTTTCCCAGTTCAAACGGTAATTCGTCCGAAAACTGAGCAGTATCATGATTTTAGAGGCTATGCCGGAAAGTTATATGGCAACAGTATCAAGGTTGGCGATGCAGTAACCGTTCTTCCGTCTTTGACAGAATCAGTAGTTACAAAAATTCACTTTTTCGATCAGCAATTTGATGAAGCGGCTGCAGGTTCTTCGATTACTTTGGAACTTGAAAATGACATCAATGTTACAAGAGGTGACATGATTGTAAAATCGAATGAGCTTCCTAAAATAGAAAAAGACATCAATACGACGATTTGTTGGATGGACAGTAAAAAGTTAGTTGCAGGTACAAAATATTTGGTTCAACACAATACCAATAGGGTTTTGGCAAAAATTGAAAGCGTGAAAAACGTAATCGCAACCGATTATTCAAGAGTTACACCAGCGACTCAATTGAGCATTAACGAAATTGGTGAAGTAAATATTAAATTGAGTAAAGCCTTGTATTTTGACGCTTATAATGACAATAAATCAAATGGTGCTTTTATTTTAATTGATACCGCAACGAATACAACAGCAGGAGTAGGATTTATAAAATAGTTATTGGTTTCAGTTGATAGTAATGCTGCTAACAACCGACAACCGACAACCAACAACCAATAAAGATGGAAAGTTTTAGAACAGAAATAGAAAATCCGATTGTCCAAAAAGACATTATTGATTTAGAAAGAAAAATCGCCTTATTCAAGGACGGAAAAATTGATGACGAACGTTTTCGCAGTCTTCGATTAGCGCGTGGTGTTTATGGACAGCGCCAAGAAGGGGTTCAAATGATTCGTATCAAATTGCCTTTTGGGAAAGTGACCAGTGAGCAATTATTGAGAATATCAAAAGTTTCTGATGAATATTCAACAGGGCGTTTGCATATTACAACACGTCAAGATATACAGATTCACTATGTAAGTTTAGACAGAACACCACAACTTTGGGCAGAATTAGAGAAAGATGCTATTACGCTCAGAGAAGCGTGTGGAAACACAGTGAGAAATATAACTGCCAGTGAAAATGCTGGAATTGACATAGAGGAACCATTCGATGTATCGCCTTATGCGCATGCGATGTTTCAGTTTTTCTTGAGAAATCCTGTTTGCCAAGAGATGGGACGTAAATTCAAAATGTCATTTTCTTCTTCAGATAAAGATACGGCCTTGAGTTATTTGCACGATTTGGGTTTTATTCCAAAAATTGTAAATGGTGAAAAAGGTTTTAAAGTAATGCTTGGTGGTGGATTAGGTTCACAACCACATCACGCCGAATTATTGTCTGAGTTTATTCCGGTAAATCAAATTATTCCAACAACAGAAGGAGTTTTGAGAATTTTTGACCGCTTTGGCGAAAGAGCTAAACGTTTGAAAGCTCGTATGAAATTCTTAATCAAAGATATTGGTAGAGATGAATTTTTAAAACTAGTGGATGAAGAGAAAAAAGCGTTGTCTCACCAAACAGTTGAAATTGACACAACTGCTTTTGAAGCTCCAATTGCTGAACCTTTATTGATTGCTCCAAAAGTAGAAATCGAAGACACAGCGGCTTTCAAAGCTTGGAAAAAATCAAATGTAATTACGCAAAAACAAGCCGGTTATGCAGCCATTGGAATCAAAATTGTTTTGGGAGATTTTTATACCGATAAAGCGAGAGCATTGGCTGAATTAATCAAAAATTATGCAGCGAATGAACTGCGTTTTTCTTTAAGACAAGATATTTTGATTCGTAATGTAAAAGAAGAATATTTGCCGTTTTTCTACCAAGAATTATCCAAATTAGATTTTGTAGCTCTTGGTTACAACTCTATTTCAGATATTACGGCTTGTCCCGGAACAGATACCTGTAATTTGGGAATTGCAAGCAGCACCGGAATTGCAGTAGAATTAGAACGTGTATTAAATACAGAATATCCACAATATGCCAATAATCAAGAAATCACAATCAAAATTAGTGGTTGCATGAATGCTTGTGGACAACATAATATGGCTGAAATTGGTTTTCAAGGAATGTCTATCAACTCAGGAAAATTAGTAGCACCAGCACTTCAAGTGTTATTAGGCGGAGGAAATTTAGGAAATGGAACAGGACGATTTTCGGATAAAGTAATCAAAATTCCAAGTCGTAAAGGACCTGATGCCTTGCGTTTCATCTTAAATGATTTTGAAGCGAATGCAAATGGACTATCGTTTTTGGATTATTATGATGCCAAAGGAGAGAAATATTTCTATGAATTTCTAAAACCATTAGCCGATTTAACGAATCTTACAGAAGCTGATTTTGTAGATTGGGGAAATGCTGATAATTATGTAAAAGCGGTTGGTGTTGGAGAATGTGCTGGTGTAGTTATAGATTTGGTTGCAACTTTATTATTGGAAGCCAAAGATAAATTAACTTTTGCACAGGAAGCTTTTGACGATCAAAATTGGTCAGATGCTATTTATCTGGCTTATGCAGGTTTTGTAAATGGAGCCAAAGCAATATTACTTGCCGAAAATCAAAAAACGAATAACCATGCCGGAATCGTTGATTTGTTTGACACCGTTTTCATCGAAACTAAAAAAATAGAATTGAATTCAAGCCTGAAAGACTTGGTATATCAAATCAATAAAAACGACCCTTCTGAAGCTTTTGCAAAACAATATATTCAAGAAGCTACGTCATTTTTTCAAACTATTGAAACGTACAGAGCCAAAGATATAGCAAATGAATAAAATTATAAATCCAAAAGTAACCTTAGTTGGAGCAGGTCCTGGCGACCCAGATTTACTAACTATCAAAGGAGCAAAAGCACTTGCCGAGGCAAATGTTGTCTTGTATGATGCATTGGCAAACGAAGAAATATTAACCTATGCACCGAAAAAATCCATCAAGATATTTGTTGGAAAAAGAAAGGGGTGTCACGAATATACGCAAGATCAAATCAATCAATTGATTGTTGATAATGCACTTACTTACGGAAATGTGGTGCGTTTAAAAGGAGGAGATTCATTTATTTTTGGACGCGGAAGCGAAGAAATCGAATATATTGAAAGTTTTGGCATTCCAACATTTGTAGTACCAGGAATTTCATCCTCGATTGCGGTACCAGCAAACCAAGGAATTTCTTTGACAAAGCGAGGAGTTTCTGAAAGTTTTTGGGTAATTACAGGAACAACATCGGACAGAAAATTATCAAAAGATGTAGCTCTTGCAGCACAGTCGTCAGCGACAATTGTAATTTTGATGGGAATGAGCAAATTAGCGCAAATCGTATCTTTATTTCAAAACGTTTCAAAAGGAGAAATGCCAGTAGCAATTATTCAAAATGGGACAATGCCAAATGAAAAAATCGGTATTGGAACCATAAATACTATTTCGAATGTGGTAAAAAACAACCAATTAAGTTCGCCTGCTATCATTGTAATTGGCGAAGTGGTTCGGGAAAGTAATAAGTTGAAAGGGTTTTACGAAGAATTTGTAACTACTAAAATTTGTGCTAGAGAATAATGGAGAAAAATGAATTATATCCCATATTTTTAAAACTCCACAACCTCAATGTTCTAATTGTAGGTGGTGGAAATGTGGGATTAGAAAAATTATCTTTCTTATTAAAATCGAGTCCAAATGCCAATGTTGAGGTAGTAGCGCCAAAATTCTTACCCGAATTGGAAGCATTATCGCAAAAACATCCTTCGGTGCAATTGACGTATAAAAAATTCAATCGGTGGATGCTTCGCAAACGGCACATGGTTATTGCTTGCACCGATGATTTAGCAGTAAATAAACGAGTGTATGATTTGTCAAGAAAAAGATATTTGATTTGTAATATTGCCGATACTCCCCCATTATGCGATTATTATTTGGGTGGAATTGTAACTAAAGGAAACGTGAAAATCGCAATTTCTACCAATGGAAAATCGCCAACAACGGCCAAAAGATTGCGGGAGTTTTTCGAAGAAATAATACCGGACGACATTAATAAAATGGTTGAAAACCTTAATGAATATCGAAAGACCCTAAAAGGAAATTTCGAGGAAAAAGTCCAAAAAATGAATGAAATTACAGAAGCATTAAAAAATAAAGAACAGTAATAATGGTTAAAACAGACATACTTATAATAGGAGCGGGACCAACTGGATTATTTACCGTATTTGAAGCAGGATTATTAAAATTGAAATGTCATATTTTGGATGCTTTACCTCAAGCTGGCGGGCAACTTTCTGAATTATATCCAAAAAAACCAATCTATGATATTCCTGGATTTCCCGAAGTTTTAGCGGGTGATTTAGTGTCAAATTTAATGGAACAAATCAAACAATTCGAACCTGGTTTTACTCTAGGCGAACGTGCCGAAACTATAGAAAAACAAGAAGACGGAAGTTTTATCGTTACTTCAAACAAAGGAAAAAAATTCCATGCTCCAGTTATTGCAATTGCAGGCGGATTAGGAAGTTTCGAACCTAGAAAACCGCTAATCGAAGACATCGAATTTTATGAAGATAAAGGAATTAAATACTTTATTAAAAACCCAGAAAAATTCCGTGACAAAAGGGTAGTTATTGCGGGTGGTGGAGATTCTGCATTAGATTGGAGCATTTTCTTGTCAAATATCGCTTCTGAAGTAACCTTAATTCACCGTAGAAATGAGTTTAGAGGCGCATTGGATTCTGTAGAAAAAGTACAGGAATTGAAAAATTCTGGAAAAATCAAAATGATTACGCCAGCCGAAGTGGTTGGTTTGAAAGGATCCGAACATTTAGAATCAATTGTAATTGATGAAAACGGAGCTAAAAGAACCATTCCAACAGATTATTTTATTCCGCTTTTTGGATTGACACCAAAATTAGGACCTATCGGAGATTGGGGATTAGAAATTGAAAAAAATGCAATTAGAGTAAATAACGCCTTGGATTATCAAACCAATATTCCAGGAATTTTTGCCATTGGCGACGTAAATACCTATCCAGGAAAATTAAAATTAATTCTTTGTGGTTTTCACGAAGCGACAATAATGTGCCAAGCAGCCTATCAAATTATCAATCCCGGGAAAAAATATGTGTTAAAATACACTACCGTTTCTGGAGTTGACGGTTTTGATGGAACTCGAAAAGAGGCGCCAAAAGCAGTCGTAAAATCAATTCTATAATTAGAATGAAAATCATATCGCAAACAATTCTCTGTTTTTAATTAAGTTTAAACCTTCACAACTTTGTACCTTTGCAATTCTAAAAACCTTTGCAACAACAAAAATGATTGAAGATAAAAATCCACAAAGAACAAGTATTGCTCAATTAGGCGAATTTGGTTTGATTGACCATTTAACGAAAAATTTCTCCATCAATCAGCCTTCAACTTTAAAAGGAATTGGTGATGATGCCGCAGTTTTGGACTTTGGCGATAAAAAAATTGTAGTTTCCACCGATTTATTAATAGAAGGCGTACATTTTGATTTAGCATATATGCCACTGAAACATTTGGGTTACAAAGCAGTCGTGGCAAACATTTCTGACATTTGTGCAATGAATG
>CALPQA020000137.1 GCA_943325595.2 Auritidibacter sp. Marseille-P8566 | reverse complement strand
ATTAATGCGACAAATAAAATTGATATTTTTTTCATAATAACTTATTATTAAAATTTAACGTTAATATTAAATCCGTAAGATCTTGCAGAAGGAATTTGACCAAATTCTTGACCTTGTTCACCATTAGCACTACTAAATCCAGTTTCAGGATCAATATGAGGAGCATTTTTGAATAAAATTGCTAAGTTTCTAGCAACTAGTGAAAATTTGAAATCTTCAACAAAAGTTCCTTTTAACCATTTTTTAGGCAATGAATATCCTAAAGACATAGATCTTAATTTGATATAAGTTGCATCAAAAATAGCACTTTCTTCAACAGTATTTCCGAAAGAGGTTTGGTTGAAAGATTTTGCACTAACTACTACGTTATTAGTAACATATCCACCAGCTCCATCAGACATAACACCATTTCCAACTACACCTGTCTCACGACCGATTAAAGTTTCTTCCAAAACTCCAGAATATCTACCCCAAGCATAAGTCATTGAGTGAACATCACCACCAACTTTAGCATCGATTAAAGTACTGAAATCAAAATCTTTGTATCTAACATTGAAATTAGCACCACCAGTCCAATCTGGAGCAATGTTTCCTAATACTTTTTTAGTAGATTCGATTTTAGGTAATCCATTTACATAAATTACATTTCCATTAGGATCTCTTTCAAAACCTCTACCTACGATATCTCCGTAAGGGTGACCAGGACGCGCTTCAATTGTAGCACCCCATTGTCCTCCTAATACATACGTATCTAAACCTCTCAATGAAGTAACTTCATTTTGATTTTTTGCAAAGTTCAAATCAACATCAAAACTAAAATCTTTAGCTTTTAATACTGTTGCGCCTAATTGTAATTCGATACCTTTATTTTCCATATCCGCTACGTTATCCCAAACACTTGTGTATCCAGATGATGCAGAAACTTGAATTGGCACTAATAAATCAGAACTTACTTTAGTATAATATGTTGCAGCAACACGTAATCTGTTGTTGAAACCATTTAAATCAATACCAAATTCAGTTCCAACAACCGATTCTGGTTTCAAGTTTGGATTGTACTGCGTATTAGGCGTAGAAGCTTGATTTCCATAACCATTGTTAACAAGGTTATAAGTATTGTTCAAGTTATAAGCACCTAAAGCACCTGTTCCACCCACTTTTGACCATCCACCTCTTACTTTCAAGTAATTGATTTTAGCATCTTTCAACCCTAAGATTTCAGATAAAACTACAGATCCAGAAACTGCTGGATAGAAAAACGAATTGTTTTTTACAGGCAATACACTCGCCCAGTCATTTCTTCCAGAGAAATCAACGAAGATATAATCTTTGTAAGACAACTGACCAAATCCTAAAACAGAACCAATTCTAGTTTCTACGTATTGATTACCAACTGTAGCAGTAGTTCCTGTTTTAATGTTTGATAAACTGTAGAAATTAGGTAATTCTAAACCTGGGATACTTCCGTAAGTTTGCGTTCTTATTCTTTTCATTTGGTTAGCACCAAAATTTAAAGACAAGTTAAAGTCTGATGTAAGTTGTTTTTTATAACTTAAAATCATTTCGCTGTTTATTTCAGAATAACGCAATGAGTTTTCACCATAAGAACCATCAGGAGCATTGTTTGATCCAATAGCTTGACGGCCAGTTGTTAATTGAGAATAATGATCTAACGAAATTTTTCCAGTAGCAGAAAAAGCACTGTTAAATTGGTATGTTAAGAAAGTAGATCCCGTAACTCTATCTCTGTTATATGTGTTTGTATTAGTTTCCAATACCCAGTAAGGGTTGTTTTGGAAAACAGTATTCCAGTTCAATGGAGTACCTTCAGCGGCTGTACCAACAGCAGCAAGAGGTAAATTTCTCCAATCTTTCAAGTCTGTAAAATTAACGTTTCTTGCAGACCAGATAAATTGTTGTGCTGCATTTTCGTTGTTGTAACCTGCAGTTGGCAAGTTATCACTTTTGTCATTGAAATACATTAACGAAACACCACTGCTTAATTTTTCACCAAGCTTGATATTACCGTTCATAGTAACGTTGAATTTTTTGAAATCTGTAAAAGGAACCATACCTGTTTCTTTAGAGTTTCCAATAGACATTCTAAAGTTAGCATCTTCATTACCAGCAGACAAAGACAAATTGTTTGTCATTGCAACTCCTGTTTCATAAAAATCTTTTACGTTGTTTGGATGAGAAATCCAAGGAAGTGGTGCACCACCTACTTTGTAAGAATCCCATTGAACGAAAGACAATCCTCTATCTAAAGCAGGACCCCAGCTTTCATCAACACCATCATTGTATCCGTTTCCAGAACCATCAACAAATTGGAAGAAATCAGAAGTAGCACCTTGTCCAAAAGAATTTTGGAAATTTGGTAATACTAAAGGATCTGAAAAAGTAATGTTTGAATTAAATGAAGCTACACTTAACGATTTTTTACCTTTTCCTGATTTTGTAGTAATGATAATAACACCATTACTTGCACGAATACCGTACAATGCAGCAGCATTAGGTCCTTTAAGTACAGTCATACTTTCAATATCGTCAGGACTGATACTTGCAGCTCCATTAGGTAAATCACGTCCACCACCTGATTCTGCGTTACCGTAAGATGTATTATCAAAAGGCACACCATCAACTACAAATAACGCTTGGTTATTTCCTGTGATAGAAGAGTTACCTCTCAATACAATTCTTGAAGAAGATCCAACAGCACCTGAAGAGTTTGTTACTTGAACACCCGCTACTCTTCCGCTTAATGCGTTTACTAAGTTGCTTTCTCTTGCTTCAGTTAAAGTAGAACCTTTGATGCTTTGAGCAGCATAACCAACGGCTTTTTCTTTTCTTTTAACACCTAAGGCACCAACTACAACTTCTTCTAGTTTAACACCATCCTGCATTTTTACATTCAATGTATTAGAAGCACCTACTTTTGCAGTAGTATTAGTCATACCTACAAAAGAGAAAACCAATACGTCTCCAGCTTTTGCTTTGATAGAATATTTTCCATCAACATCAGTTTGTGTCCCGGTTTTTGAACCTTGAACAACTACATTAGCACCTGGTAATGGTCCTGTTCCATCAGAAACCACACCTGTAACAGTTTTCTCTTGTGCAAAAGAGAACTGCATTGATAACGCTATAAGCAGCGTAAAAATCCATTTGAACTTTGATCTCATATTATTTTTATTTGAGTTAGTTATAATGCAAACCTCTTAATAATTTCTTAATAAAACAAATTTTTTAAATAAAATATTCTTTGACAGATGTTAAACTTACTCGGTAAAGCATGAATTATTATATACTGGTTGTCTTTAAAGCTACTAATTATGTATTATTTCAATTCCTTTTTTATACTTTTATCAAAATTAATTAAATGTTAAGTAGTCATTTTTTAGAGAATACCATTGAAGCAGGAACAGATGAAGCAGGGCGGGGTTGTCTTGCTGGGCCTGTAACGGCTGCGGCTGTTATATTGCCACCAAACTATTCTAATGAAATTCTTAATGATTCTAAACAACTTTCAAAAAAAAACAGGATACTTTTAAGACCTATTATATTAGGAGAAGCTATTTCCTTTTCGGTAACACATTTAGAACCTTTACTCATTGACGAAATTAACATTCTCAATGCATCATTAAAAGCCATGCAGGAAAGTATTTTAAAACTAACCAGCATTCCACAACATATAATTGTAGATGGAAACAGGCCTTTGATCTCAAAGGGAAGTCAGAAAAATAAAATCGGTAAAATTTTTACAGATGCCGAAATACAATTTCTAAATTCGATTCCAAGTACTTCTATTATTAAAGGAGATTCTAAATACATGAGTATTGCAGCTGCTTCTGTTTTAGCAAAAACCTATCGGGATGATTATATGGATCAAATCCATGAAGAATTCCCAATGTACAATTGGAAAAAAAATAAAGGTTACCCTACAAAAGAACATCGAGAAGCGATTTTGAAATATGGGGTGACAAAATACCATCGGTTGACTTTTAAGTTAGTTCAATAAACTCCGAGTGGAGAAATGTGTAACGTTGAAAGTCTAAATTGCAACTAAAGTTAAAAAAAATATTTTTAATTATTATAATTTTGAATCTTTACTTTAAATAAAAATATATCTTTCGATGGTTTTATACAATTTATTTGTATTTTTAATTTTTATTAATAAATCTTTTTTTTATGAAAAAAACTATTTTTTTTTGTCTTTCACTTTTAGTAACGAACTTATTAAGTTCTTGCTCGAATAATGATTCTGAATCAATTCCAGCTGATACAATATATTTCACGCAGGTAAAATCAATTATTTCTACAAATTGTATTTCATGCCATAACTCATCTCTTGGAGATTGGACAGGAAGACCTATAAAATTTGATAGTGACGCCGATATTACTTCCAATTATGCTCAAATAAAAGCTAGCATTATTGACCCCGTAACCGCAACAAACCGTAGAATGCCTCAAACTGGAAATTTATCAGCAAGCGATATAGATATTGTGGTAAAGTGGTTTAACAAAGGGGGAAAATCAACAGATTAGTCATATACTAGTTCAGAAAATCAATATACCCGAACATTTTAAGGCAAATATTAAATCAAATTTTTCTATTTGTAAAAGAAATTTGTTAGCAAAAAAATGCTGTTATGTTACAATAGTTAGGTTTTAATGCGATTCATTGACCATTGATACAAATAGATTTATTTTACAGGTTTACGAAAGTTGAAACAAAAAGACTTGCAAAATGTTTCAAGATTTTTTCTTTTACTTCTTGTTCGTTTACTTTTTCAACGCCCAATTCTACATTTAAAGACGTAACTGCTTTTCCGCGGATGCCACATGGAATAATATTATCAAAATAACCCAAATCGGAATTGACATTTAAAGCAAATCCATGCATCGTGACCCAACGTGAAGCGCGAACTCCTAAAGCACAAATTTTCCTTGCAAATGGGGTTCCAACTCCAAGCCAAACTCCTGTTTCACCTTCGCTTCTTGTACCTATTATAGTATAGTCTGCCAAAGTCAAAATTATTACTTCTTCAAGAAAGCGCAAATACTTATGAATATCAGTAAAAAAATTATCTAAATCTAATATGGGATATCCCACAATTTGCCCTGGTCCGTGATAGGTAATATCGCCACCACGATTGATTTTGTAGAATGTAGCTCCTTTTGCTTCCAATTGTTTTTCGGATAGAAGCAAGTTTTGGAAATCACCACTTTTTCCTAATGTATAAACATGTGGATGTTCCACAAACAAAAAATAATTCGGAGTTTGCAAATTGGTTTCCTCTCTCCTATTCTGAATTTTCAAATCGACAATCCCTTTGAACAATTCCTCTTGGTATTCCCAAGTGGCTTTGTAATCTTTCAATCCTAAATCTTGAAATTGGATGTTTTTGTTCATTGCATTTAATTGAGCTGCAAAGTTACAAAGTTAAATACTTAAAAACTTTAAATAGAAAGTCAAATTAATTTTCAAAATTTCAAATTGAATCATTTTCAAATTTAACTATATTTGCATTCTTAAAAACTGAATTCATGGCATTATCCGAGCAAGAAATCCTTCGTAGAGAGGCACTTCAAGAATTACGCAATTTGGGAATTGACCCTTATCCTGCAAATGAGTTTGTAACTACCGCTTTTTCAAGTGAAATTTTAGCCGATTTCGAAAAATTTGAAGGTAAGGAAGTGGTTTTAGCAGGCCGTTTGATGGGAAAGAGAATCATGGGAAAGGCTTCATTTGCTGAACTTAAAGATTCTGAAGGACGCATTCAAATCTATGTTTCGAGAGATGATATTTCTACCGATGAGGAAAAAACAATGTACAATGTGGTTTTCAAAAAACTGCTTGACATTGGCGATTTTATT
>CALPQA020000136.1 GCA_943325595.2 Auritidibacter sp. Marseille-P8566 | reverse complement strand
TATAGAAAATTCATAAACCTATTAATTATGAATATTTTATCATTGCCATTTAAAGTTAATTCGTATTTTCGTTTGCAATAAATTTTAAAGTTAATACATGTACTCTTTTCTTAAAAAACGTTATATAATTCCCGTAATAGCAAGTGGTTTACTCTTTATTGGCGCAAGCTTCAAGGAAGATTTTTTTGAAGTTGCCAAACAAATAGAAATCTTTACAACCTTATTCAAAGCGGTAAACAGCAATTATGTTGACGACACTAATCCAGGCGAATTAATGGACAAAGCCATCAAAAGCATGTTGGCCGATTTAGATCCGTACACCAATTATTTTAACGAGCAGGATGTTGTGAAATTCAAAATCAACAACACCGGCGAATACACTGGAATTGGCGCTGTGATTACTCGAAAAGAGACCAAACTAATTATAAAAGAAGTCTACAAAAACTATCCTGCAGACAAATCGGGGTTGAAAGCTGGTGACGAAATCACTCAAATTGGCGATATTCTTCTTGCTGATTTCAAGGAAGATGCGAGTCAATTGTTGCAAGGTGGGAAAAATGCTAAAGTTGATATTAAGTACAATCGCCAAGGAAAATCACTTTCGGCACAATTAATTTTGGAAGAAGTGGATTTGAAAGCGGTTCCATTCTTTGGGAAAATCGACGATAAAACAGGCTATATTGTTCTGAATCAATTTACAAATAAAGCGTCTACACAAGTAAAAGAAGCGCTAGAACAATTGAAAAGAGAAGGTGCCGAAAAAATCATTTTAGATTTACGAGGAAATCCAGGTGGGCTGCTAAACGAAGCGGTAAATATTTGCAATTTATTCGTTCCGAAAAATGAAACTATTGTTACCACAAAATCCAAAAATGAAAAACACAGCATCACTTTCAAAACGACTCGCGAACCAATCGATTTAGAGATTCCATTGGTTGTAATCGTAGATGGGAAAAGCGCTTCAGCTTCTGAAATTGTGGCTGGGGCATTACAGGATTTAGACCGCGCAGTGATTATTGGAAGTCGGAGTTTTGGAAAAGGACTGGTGCAACGCCCAATTGATTTGTGCTATGGTACGCAAATAAAAATCACCATTTCTCGTTATTATACCCCTTCTGGCCGCTGTATTCAGGCATTGGATTATTCGCATAAAGATAAAGATGGCAAAGCAATTCGAACAGCATCTACAGATTATAATGCCTTTAAAACCCGAAAAGGACGCACCGTTTATGATGGTGGGGGAATTCTTCCAGACGTTGTCATGGACGAAACTAAACTCAGTAACATTTCAGATGCTTTGGTCAAAAACGATGGGGTTTTCAATTTTGTAACCGATTATTATTATAAAAACCCGAATTTAGGAACTACAATTCCAACAATTACCGATGCAGACTTTTTGGCTTTTAAAGCGTTTTTAAAGAAAGAAAAATTTTCATTTGATACAGAAACCGAATTGTCGTTAAAAAAGACGCTAGCAGTGGCTAAAAAGGAAAAATTAGATGCTTCAATAGCAATTGAATACCAACAGTTACTTTCTGCGTTGCAAAAAAGTGAAGAAAATCTGTTGAATCAAAATCAAAAGGAAATTAAAAATCTGATTTTGGATGAAATCATCAAACGCTATCAATACAAAGAAGGATTGTATTTGTATTACACAAAAAACAATTCTGAAATTAAAAAAGCTACTGGAATAATGAACAATCCAACGGAATACAATAATTTATTAAAAATTTAATTATGCGCTTTTTAAAATTTTTACCCTTATTATTTTGTGGATTGCTCTACGCTCAAGAAGAAGTGGTGCAATCGGTATATTTTGAATTCGACAAGTTCAACTTGGATGAAAAACAAGGGCATGCCGTTGTTGATTACATTCAAAAAACGGATTCTGCCAGAATAGCTTCTGTTCAAATTTTTGGTTACACCGACGATGTTGGGAAAGACGCCTACAATTTTAAATTGTCAACTAACAGGGCAAATACGATCAAAGAAATGCTTTTGAGTAACGGAATTAAAAATAAAATCATCGTTACAATTGAAGGAAAAGGACGAATTCTGATAGATGACGACATGGTTGAAAATTTACCTGAAAAACGTTCTAAAAATCGTCGCGTTGATGTGGTTTTGAATTTAAAAGAGTTGCCCAAAATACAAATTCCGGGTTTTTATACTTCTATTCAAAAGAATCAAATTGTTGGTGATCATATTTATTTGGAAAACCTTTTATTCGAAAGAGGAAGCAGCAAACTCGAGTTTAAAGCCAAATTACAATTGGATAAAATTGCCAGAGAATTAATGAAATATAAAAACTTAAATTTCGAAATTCAAGGGCATGTGTGTTGCATTCCTCCGTTTCAAAAAGAAGCTATTGACCGAGAAACTAGAAAAAGAGAACTTTCTAAAACTAGGGCAGAATCGGTTTATAAATACTTGCTTTTTAAAAGAATTTCTAAGGACCGCATGAGTTTTAAAGGCTATGGAAATACTGTTCCGCTTGGAAAAGGCTCGGAGTATGACCGCCGCGTGGAGCTTTTGATTACTAAAAACTAACCCCGTTTTTGCATTTGAATGTGCGGAATATCATCTTCTAAATACATTTCTGAAGTAGGTATAAATCCGTGACTTTCATAAAATTTCTTCAAGTACAATTGTGCGGAAATTGTAATATTATGTTCGCCCAAATACTTTTCTGTGGCAGAAACAGCTTGATTCATTAGTTCGTGACCCAACTTTTTGTCTCTGTAATCTGCAGCAACAACAACCCTTCCGATAGAGGCAAAATCAAAATAATCTCCAGCTTTAAAAAGGCGACAATAGGCCACAATAGTTTCATCGATTATTCCAAACAAATGCAGTGCTTTTTGGTCTTTCCCGTCCAAATCTTGGTACACACAATTTTGTTCAACTACAAATATTTCTGAGCGCAAGCGCATAATTTGGTACAATTCAGGAACCGAAAGTGTGTCGAAATTTTTTATTGTCCAGTTTATGGTCATGGTTGTTCTATTTTTTTTTCAGAAATTTCACTGATTTTATGATGGACTCCAACTCAAACATTAGGTCTCTTTTTTTCTTAGAAGGAGCATAACAGAATCCTTCTAAAACGATAATCCTGCCTTTTTTATAATCCAATATTACATAATTTATAAACGGCCCCGACATAAAATCGTTCTTCATTTCCCATGTCCCTTTTGTTTCATAAGTTATTTTTCCGTCTAATTTAGTATTAAAAAAATAAGGAGAATAGGCCTGTTCAGTAATCATTTTTGAATACCGTTCGGTGCCATGGATGTATAAACGACCAATGGAATCACGCATTTTTATGATGTTGCCAATAACGCTCGAATTGGGATGGTATTCAATTTTGCTAATCGGAATTTGATAAATCAGAATGCTGTTGCTTCCTCCCGTGATTTCTTTTTTAAGCCATATAAATTTCTTTCGGGTTAAAACAGCGTTGTATCCTTTTGGAACATGCAATGCAATTTTAAATTTTTTGGAAATTAGCTCATTTTTTATCAACGAAGTATCAATAATGCGCTGGTTTTCTGTGATTTCAGTTTGCCTCATTATCTGAATGATTTCAGGAGAATGCTTTTCGATAGTATCAATTATTTCGGCAGTACTTTTTCCAGAAATATAAAATACATTTTGAGGCGATGCGAATTCGTTTTTCTTGATTTCAAAGCGGCTAACGGCTTCTTTTTTGACGACAATACTGTTTCTGCTATTGACTACAAAACCCTCTAAAAGCTTAATAGGATATTGATTTATAGTAAAAAGAGGCTCTTCTTGAGGAAGTCCAATAACTGAAGAAGCGAATTTATTTCTGATGCTGTCTCCAATTTCACCTTTCCACAACTGATCGTCGATAAGTACTGAAATCGTATTAATTTCACCCGACGTTTTTTCGGTAGCTGTATCTCTCTTGTTGTTACACGAAAGCAACAAAAAGGCTGTAAAAATCAAAAAAAAATGGACTTTATTCATTGTTGTTTTATAATGAATTAAAGTCCAAATTTAAGTAAAGATATTGTATTATCCGTTAATTTTCAATTTCATTCCCGGTTTAAGATTTTCACTGCTAATGCCATTCCATTTTTTTATGTCCGAAATAGTAATTCCAGGGTATTTTTTGGCAATGGTGTAAAGAGAATCCCCTTTTTGAACGTAATAATGCTCTTGATTTTTAGTTGCTTTTGAAGTTGTTTTTTCTTTCTTAGCTGCTTTTTCCGAAACAACAATTTCTGTTTTAGAAACGATTAAAGTGCTTCCCAATTTGATATTGTTATCAACTAAATTGTTCCATGACTTGATATCGTCTGCTGAAACTTTATATTTTTTTGCAATGTTTCCAATGTTGTCGCCTTTCAAAACAACATATTCTTGAGTTTTAAATTCTTTCTTTGCAACAACTTGTTCGTCTGTAGTTCCGTTTTCATTCGCAATTTTAAGTTGAAAACCAAGCTGCACATTTACATCTGATAAGTTATTCCATTGTTTTAAATCTTCAACAGTCACCGCATATTTTTTTGCAATATTTCCAAGGTTATCTCCTTTTTGCACTACATAATATTCTGTTGTTTTTGATGCTTCCGAAGTGTTATTTTTATCCGATTTGGCTTCGCTTGAAACAAGTACTTCCTTAGTTTCTAGTGCTTTTTTATCCGATTTAATTTCTTTTCTAACTTTCGACACAACTTTTTCAGTTGTCATTATTTTTAACGTTTTTCCTGAAGCAATTGCGTTCTTTTTCAAATTGTTCCAGTCTTTAATATCCGAAACCGAAACATCATATTTTGATGCAATTGAACCTAAATTATCTCCTTTTTTAACCTTGTATTTCTTTATTGTTTTTACAAACGAAACCACTTGTTCTTCCCTGTATTTCTTTTCTGAAACGGTAGTATTTATGGCAACAAGAGCCGTGTCTTTTTTAATTTCACTTGCTTTTACCTCCACTTTTTTAGGAGTCACCGCAACGCTTTCATAACTGTATATTTTCAGATTTCTGCCTCTAGGTGCTTTACTGTTTTTAAGTCTGTTCCACTTCTTTAAATCCGACATAGCAACGCCAAATTTACCAGCAATTTCGCTCAAACTATCGCCACGCTTCACTTTGTAATATCTTGTTTTAGAAACAAGTGTTCGCTCTGAATTAACATCTAAAGTATCACGAACTGCGATTCTACTTTCATAAGGACGTTCTCTTTTGCTAGCTTCATATTGCGTGTAAGCATATACTTTATCTTCATTGGAAGTATAAATTGCCACTTTATCATTAGGTAATCTCAAGAAATGATTTTCGCCAGCAATAAATGGAATTACGTCTCTTTTATAAGAAGGATTCAACAACTGTAATTGCGAAATTGGAATGTTCAATAAATCAGAAATTTGCTTGAAAGTAATTTGCTGTTTTACCATGATTGTATCCGTCGCAAAATGCTTAATTACAGCACGATTGGGAACAATTCCGTGTTCTTTGTGGTATTCATAAATGTACATTGTGGCCAAAAATGCCGGTACATAACCTTGCGTTTCTTTGGGTAAATACTTTCTAATATTCCAGAAATTTTGTTGTCCTCCAGAACGACGAATTGCTTTGGCAACATTCCCAGGTCCCGAATTATATGATGCTAAAACCAAATCCCAATCGCCAAAAATTTTATACATATTCGACATATACAACGCCGCAGCATCACTCGCTTTCAAGGGATCGCTTCTGTCGTCAACATACGTATTTATGTCTAAATTGTATTGTTTTCCGGTTTGAAACATAAATTGCCAAAGTCCCGTTGCGCCCACTCTTGAAACCGCTTTTGGGTTCAATGCCGATTCTACAACCGCCAAATATTTAATTTCCAAAGGCACATTTTGTCTCGCCATTGC
>CALPQA020000135.1 GCA_943325595.2 Auritidibacter sp. Marseille-P8566 | reverse complement strand
GGAATAAATTTTAAGCCCTAATTCTTGTGCCTTCAACAATTCTGGATTGTCCTCTTTGGCATGCATCCCAAGTATTACCGAATCAATATCTGAAGTTATTTTCTCAGGAAACCAACCCAATTCTTCAGGCATGATTCCCTTTTTTTCCAACCTTGATTTTGAAGGTTCAAAAATAGCATCATCGCTACCAGTTACTTTATATCCTTTGTTATGCAATGCCAATGCTAAATTGTGCATTGCGCTTCCGCCTATGGCAATAAAATGAGTTCGCATTCTTTATCTTTTAATTATGACTGTTTGATTGAATCAATTATATTTTTCGTTTTTCAAATTCTTCTAAAACCAACCTTGCTTTTTCGGGTTGGCGCATTTTATTTTTATACAAATTAGCTAGCATTTGGGAAGCCATTTTTGATTTTCCAATGGCTATAGCTTTGATATACAATTTCTCTGCATCTTCATATTTTTCAAAATATTCAGCAATATGTCCTTTTGCCAAATACCCTTCTATTACTGAAATTTTAGACAATTCATTAGCATATTGAATTGCCTTCTTTTCGCTTCCACCCACAATACCGGGTAGTTGCAAATACAATTCTATCAATGCCCATCTGGCTTGAATGTGTTTTGGATTTAAAAAAATTGCTTTTTCAAAAGCTGCTTTCACGTCCGCAATCATTCCAAGCGCCTTAAATTTATTGCTTTCTTTGGCTTTCATTCCCAGAACGCCTCCATATTTATAGTAATAATTGGCTTCCGTAGGTTTGCTGTTTTTTAATTTTTGATAATAAAAAATAGCTTTGTCCCACGCTTTTCTTTGTCCTTCAATATCGCCTAAATATTCTATTGTTTTAAGATGGTTTGGATTTTCAAGCAGAAAATTTTCAAATAAAATTTGGGCTTGCTCTAAATCGTTTGATTTGTATAAAACTTCTGCTTTATCGAAATCAGATTGACACATGGCTAATAGTGGTGTGAAAATAAATAGTAAAACTAGGTAATATTTCATTATTAAAATATTTATTTGGCAAATTTGAGCTTGTCAAAAATAGGGAATTTAGATTAGAATTAGTTTGATTTTATGAAAGGATTTAGATATTTAAATGGCAATTAATTAAAAACTCTACTGCGAAAAACAATACTTATTTGTGTTTTTTATTTAATTTAGCGCTATGAAAAATATCATAATTACAGGAACATCTAGGGGAATTGGCTTTGAATTGGCTCTTAAATTTGCAAATGCAGGGCATCAAGTTTTGGCACTTTCTCGAAAAACACCACAAATATTAATTGACAACCCAAATATAACGTGCCTTTCCGTGGATTTATCAAATGAAGAAGATTTGACGCAAGTGGAACAATTTTTAGCTACTTCATGGAAAAAAGCAGATTCCATTATTCATAATGCTGGGGCTTTATTATTAAAACCCTTTTCGGAAACAACTGCTTCAGAATTTGAAAATATCTATAAAGTTAATGTTTTTGGGGTTGCTAATTTAACTCGAATTTGTTTGCCGTACTTACAAAAAGGAAGTCACGTAGTAACCATAAGCAGTATGGGTGGTATTCAGGGAAGCATGAAGTTTGCTGGATTATCAGCCTATAGTTCTAGTAAAGGCGCAGTAATAACGCTGTCAGAATTACTAGCGGAAGAATACAAAGAACAAGGGATTTCTTTTAACGTTTTGGCATTAGGATCGGTTCAAACAGAAATGTTGGAAGAAGCGTTCCCAGGTTACAAAGCCCCATTAACCGCAAGCGAAATGGCTAATTATATTTTTGATTTTACCTTGACTGGAAATAAATATTACAACGGAAAAATATTACAAGTTTCATCATCAACACCATAAAAATTAATTATGAATTATAAGTTATAAGTTATGAGTGAGAGCATCGTTAAAAAGAAAAGTTTTGAATTAGCCATTCTAGGTGTAAATTTTTACAAATTTTTAATTTCAGAAAAGAAGGAATTTGTAATGAGCAAACAATTTTTACGTTCTGTAACATCAATTGGTGCAAATGTCAGGGAAGCTATCAACGCCCAAAGTAAAGCTGATTTTATCCATAAATTATCCATTTCTCAAAAAGAATGTGACGAATCAATGTATTGGTTAGAACTATTAAAAGAAACAAATTATATATCTGATTTGGAATTTAATTCCCTTCACGAACAAAGTACAGAAGTGTTAAAAATAATTAGAAGTATAATAATTACCTCAAAGAAAAACTTATAATTCATAATTAATAATTCATAATTATTTTCATTCTTGAACGAAACATTAGCAAAATATATCCCTGAACATGCTGTAAAACCAGTATTTGAACTTATTGTATCTAATCAAGTTCATCTTAAGATTGTCAATGAACGAGTGACTCGTCATGGCGATTACAGAAAAGGATTGAGCGGAAAACACGAAATTACTGTAAATGCAAGTCTCAATAAATACCGATTTCTTATTACTTTAATTCACGAGATTTCGCATTTGGTAGCTTTTGAAAAATTTGGTAGAAACATAAAACCCCACGGAAACGAGTGGAAATACAGTTTTCAAATTATGATGGTACCCTTTATTCGACCTGAAATATTTCCTTCAAATTTACTACCTTTGTTGGCAAGACATTTTAAAAATCCTTCTGCAAGTAGCGATACTGATGCAACATTAGCGTTGGCATTAAAACAATATGATGCTCAAAATGATAAAAACTATATCTTTGAAATTCCTTACGGTTGTGTTTTTAGAATTCCAAATGGGAAAATTTTTAAAAAAATAGCTTTAAGAGTAAAACGATATGAATGCATAGAAGTAAATTCAGGTAGAATTTATTTATTTAATCCAAATGCCGAAGTAGAGGTATTAACCAAATAAAAATGAATACAAATTATTACGCAATCCTAATGGCTGGAGGTGTTGGCTCAAGATTTTGGCCCGTAAGCACAACTGAATTCCCAAAACAATTTCACGACATGTTGGGTTCTGGCGATACGCTAATTCAAAAAACATTTAGTAGACTATCAAAACTAATTCCAGTTGAAAATATTTATATTTTAACAAACGAAAGATACAACGACTTGGTCTTAGAGCAATTGCCTTTGGTAAAACAAGCACAAGTTTTGCTTGAACCGGCAATGCGAAATACTGCTCCTTGTATTTTATATGCTTCACTAAAAATTAAAAAAGAAAATCCAAATGCCGTAATGGTGGTTGCACCAAGTGATCATTGGATTGAAGATGAGGATACTTTTTCAGATAATTTAAAACAATGTTTCGATTTTTGTTCAAATGAAGATGCATTGATGACTTTAGGAATTAAACCTACGTTTCCAAATACGGGTTTTGGCTACATTGAATATGATAAATCAGATGAAAATCCTATAAAATCAGTAAGTCAATTCAGAGAAAAACCAGATTATGAAACGGCAAAATCATTTCTCGCAAGCGGTAATTTTTTATGGAATGGTGGAATTTTTATCTGGTCGGTGAAATCCATACTTGATGCTTTTGAGAAATTTCAGCCTAAAATGAACGAATTGTTTTTGCAGGGCGTTGGAAGCTATAATACCAACTCAGAAACTGAATTTATCAATGAAAATTATGCCAATGCTGAAAATGTTTCTATTGACTATGCTATCTTGGAAAAAGCAAAAAACGTTTATGTATTACCAGCAACTTTCGACTGGAATGACCTTGGAACTTGGGGTTCTTTACACGAAAAATTAGATAAGGATGAAAACAATAACGCGGTTGTGAATGCTACTGTTTTATTGAAAAATTCATCCAGCAACATTATCAGTACTTCAAAAGATAAACTAGTAATCATCGATGGTTTAGAAGATTTTATCGTCGTTGACAAAGACAATATTTTGCTCATTTATCCAAAATCTAAAGAGCAAGAAATAAAAGGAATTGTAGCGAGTTTAAAAGTTTAGCAATAAAAAGGGCGGAAAGTTTAAATTTTCCGCCTTTTTTTTATCCTTTTAAATAGGCTTCTCGAACTTTTTTAAATAAATTAGAAGAATACACAAAATCAATAACCGCTTGATTATCGGTTCTAAAAACTTCTTCTTTGGTTCCCTCCCATTCTTTAAATCCGTCTTTTAGGAAAATAATTTTTTCGCCAATTTCCATCACCGAATTCATATCGTGAGTGTTAATAACGGTTGTAATGTTATATTCTTCAGTAATTTCCTTTATCAAATTATCAATTAAAATGGCTGTATTTGGATCCAATCCAGAGTTTGGTTCGTCACAAAATAAATACTTAGGATTATTTACAATAGCTCTTGCAATGGCTACTCGTTTTTGCATTCCTCCTGAAATTTCAGATGGAAACTTATTATGAGCATCTACCAAATCGACTCTTTTCAGAACAAAATCTACACGGTCTTGTGTTTCAGATTTCGTATTTCTAGTAAACATTTTTAGGGGAAACCCTACATTTTCTGCAACTGTCATTGAATCAAAAAGGGCACTTCCTTGAAAGACCATTCCAATTTCTGTTCTTAATTCTCTTTTTTCTTCGGGAGTTAAATTCGAATAAATTCTTCCATCAAAAGCAATAGTTCCTACTTCTGGAGTGTGAATTCCGAGTAAACTTTTGAGCAGAACTGTTTTGCCAGAACCACTTTGTCCGATGATTAAATTGGTTTTGCCTGTCTCAAAAATAGCAGAAACGCCTTTCAAAACTTTGCTTTCGCCAAATGATTTTTCGATGTTTTTTATTTCTATCATTAGGTCAAAAGAAGTTGCGTTAAAATATAATTCACAGTAATAATTGTAACCGATGACCACACAAATGAAACCGTACTCGCTTTTCCAACTTCAAGTGCGCCACCTTTCATATAATATCCATGAAAAGAAGGTATTGTTGCTAAAATTAATCCAAAAAGAAAGGTTTTAATAAAAGCATAGGCAATATGGAACGGAATAAATTGTTGTTGCAATCCAGAAATAAAATCCGTGCTACTACCAAAACCACCATAAACAGCAGCAATATACCCACCTAAAATACCAATAAACATTGAAATACCTATTAAAAAAGGATACAGCATTAAGGCCATTAATTTTGGAAAAATTAAATAGTTCAAGGAATTTACACCCATCACTTCTAAAGCATCTATTTGTTCCGTAACGCGCATAGTACCTATACTTGACGTGATAAATGAACCCATTTTTCCAGCCATAATAACTGAAATAAAGGTTGGAGCAAATTCTAATATTACAGATTGTCGTGTAGCGAATCCAATTAAGTACTTCGGAATCAATGGATTTGTCAAATTTAAAGCGGTTTGAATAGCAACAACTCCTCCTACAAAAAAGGAGATGAATGCTACAATTCCAAGTGAGCCAATAATTAAATCATCTATTTCTTTGAAGATAAGCGTTCGCATTACTGACCACTTTGTAGGCTTTTTGAAAATTTCAACCCACATTAAAAAGTACTTTCCGATTTGCGATAAATAGCGAATGAGCATCATAGTTTAAATATATAGGCGAAATTAGTTATAAGTTGTGAGTAATGAATTATGACTAGCGATTATTTAATAAACAATTAAACAAATCAAAGGTTAAACAACTTTTCTTTCATCTTTTTCAAACGGTAGTTTTTGATAAATTGCGCTTGTTCTTCAGTAACTAAAAGTGGTTTTTTATCTAGTTTAGCTTTCCAAAAACCTTGTATATAATCGAAAAATAAAAGTGGTTTTCTTTTCATCATCGCTAATTTAGCGGAAGCAATTGCAGTAATAAAAAAACCATATCCTAAAGTGTAAAAAGCTTCACCTTGCTTGAATCTGGCGGTTTTATTGTAGTTCGCACCAGTTGGTTTCAAATGTTTTACTTTCAAATCAGCATCGGTAACCACTTTCCATCCATAGAATTTACACAACAATTCATC